>NZ_JACVAW010000023.1:0-50795 GCF_014851995.1 Paracoccus sp. PAR01 | reverse complement strand
TCGCCGGATACGAAACTTTCGCCGATGTCGCCCGCCGGTTGCCGGTCTTCATCGAGCAGGTCTACAATATCCGAAGACTGCATTCAGCCCTCGGCTACCGCCCACCCGAGGAATTCGAAACGCTAATTGCCCAGAAGGCGGCTTAGTTCGATGAAGTCCCGTGGTCCAGCCCGAGGGGGTAACTCCAGTAAACATGTTCCTCCGTCAGGAAATTTGAGACCGCGAAGATCCAGCTGCGCACCCCCCAGGCAATGAATTCCAGCGCCTGATCGTCCATGCCGCAGGACAGTTGGATATGCGGGTAACCGCGTGCCAGCAGCTGGACGCCGTTGATATCACCCGAGCTTTCCTTGTGGCGATGGCGTTCTTGGAACGACCAACGCGGTCAAGGAACGCGCGGCCCATTTCGACTGACCTGCGGCCCGGATAATTGGAAAGGATGATCGGCAAGTCGGCGGTGCGGTCGATGGCCAGCGCGTCCAACGCAATTTAGTACTCGGTCGGGACAGAGTAGGGCAGTGTGCCCAGAATAATCGCATCGGCACCGATCTCACGCGCAACTTGGGCCAGCTCTATAGAATCCGGGCAGCTCCCCGGAGTCCGGACGGTAACGGAAGCTACGATCTGACGTTTTCTGGTCTCCAAGGACGAGGAGATCAGGAATGTGTAAACCCCGGAACCATGACGCGGGCTTCACGGCACGCGTGGCGCTGGAAGCCGTGAAGGCGTACGGTGTCGGAGCCGGCGATGATCCACCAGTGGAGCGAGCCATAATCCGCCATTGGTCCGAGAGACAATGCCGAACGGGATGATTGAGCGGGACCATCAGGCGCTGTCGATCGGGGGCGCAGTGTCGCCCGGTTCGTCGATCTCGCGCTCGTGGTTCGACCACCAGCCGGCGGGCGAAACGGAGCAGAACCTCGGGCTGATGCGGCTGGTCGATCGGTAAATCCTGGAGACGCCCCCGGGGTCCGGCAAATGACCGTCTGCAGGGATTTGAGGGACCGTGGCCTCAGTGGGGTCGCGTCCACCTGCAGACATGGCGTGAACCAGAAGTGCATCCGGCGGCTGATGGGGCTCATGTGCGTTCGTTGGGAAAACAGCCCCTCGGACTGTTTTCTGAACCTCCTCACGGCCGATCTACCAGAAGCCCAACACCAGCAAGCCGAGAAAGGCGCAAGACATGTCCCTCCGGCTTGGGCGGGCTGCGGGTGGATCGCCCCGGCCAAGTCTGGTGCGCGGACTTCACCTCTCTGCCGCTACGGCGCATGCGCCGGGCTCGAACTGATAGCGTTCGCAGCCTCACTCTAGAATCACCAGCGGCCCCACGCCGCCCATGGCGGGCAGCCGCCGGCCGGGGGCTATTGGAACAGGCGCAGGCAGCAGCTTCAATCACCCCCGGAAACTGTCCAAGGATCGGAAGGGGTAGCTCAAGATTTCGCCTGAGGATCTGAGGTAGTTCAGCCCTGCCATTCGCCGCAAAGGAGAATGTTCATCAAGCAGTCGTTAGATTTACTATTCCCGCCAGTGAAAGCGAGGCCGGGCAACTGGGAAACTGTCGCTCATGGTGAACACAAGCGGTTGATAGGCGTGAGATGATCAGCATTCCAGCAGCTTCCTCTTTGCAATACCGCAAGGAGGAAGCTGGCCGATGTGCGCGGACGATCAGTTGCGACACGGCGCGCAGGTGATCCCAGCGCAGCCGCTGCGAGGCCTTGCAGGTTGATCGCGACCGGCGGGATGGGTTTTCTGGTCGGCGGCGCATTCTGAACCCGGTGCTCGTTCGGAACACAACGCCCTGAGCGGAGCCGAGGGCGTTGCCATTCCGCCCGATGACCGAGGGACAGAAGCATCCGGACCGCTACTCGCCGCGCGGATAGCGCTTGCTCTCCTCCAGCACGTTCAGGTCCATGTGATTGCGCATGTAGCGTTCGGAAGCGCGTTGCAACGGCTGATAGTCCCACGGGAAATAAGCGCCGTTGCGCAGGGCTTCATAGACGACCCAACGGCGAGCCTGGCTTTCGCGGACCTCGGCGTCATAAGCATCAAGGTTCCAGCGCGCCTGAGCCTGAGCGGTCAGCTGCGCGAGGGTCGCGGCATGTTCGGGGATCTGTGCCAGGTTCGTCAGCTCATACGGGTCGGCGGCCAGATCGAACAGCATGGGTGTGTCTGCTTGGCACAGCGTCAGCTTGTGGTTTCCGTCGCGCAGACCGACCATCGGCGCGACCGAGCCTTCGGCCGCATATTCCATCGGCACCGGCCCGCGCCCGCCTTGACCTTGGGCCAGCGGGGTCAGGTCCTCGCCATCGGTCCAGCGTGCCAGCGCACTGATGTCCAGACCAGCCAGTGCGGCCAATGTCGGCGTCACATCCAGCGTCGAGACCGGATTCTGGACCTGCGCGGGTACCCAACCGGGGACGGCAATCATCAGCGGCACCCGGGCCGACCCCTCAAAGAAGTTCATCTTGAACCACAATCCGCGCTCGCCCAGCATGTCGCCATGATCCGAGACGAACAGGATGATGGTATTATCGCCCATACGGCCGCGCTGCAGCACATCCAGAATCTCGCCGATCTTTTCATCGACATAGCTGATATTGGCGAAATAGCCCTGTCGGGCGCGTCTTGTGTCCTCATCGGTGATCGGGAAATTCCTGTGATCGCAGGCCTCCAGCAACCGCTGCGAATGGCTGTCCTGCTGCTCGAAGGGGAACGCAGGAACCTCGGGGTCCAGCGCCGGGCAATCCTCATACAGGTCCCAGAAGCGGCGGCGTGCGACATAGGGATCATGGGGATGGGTAAAGCTGACGGTCAGGCACCACGGGCGATCGTCCTGACGGCGCGACAGGTCGTAAAGCTTCTGCGTCGCGTGAAAGGCGACCTCGTCGTCATATTCCATCTGATTGGTGATCTCGGCCACGCCCGCCCCGGTGACCGAGCCGAGATTGTGATACCACCAGTCGATCCGCTCACCCGGCTTGGTGTAATCGGGCGTCCAGCCGAAATCGGCTGGATAGATGTCGGTGGTCAGCCTTTCCTCGAAGCCATGCATCTGATCGGGTCCGACGAAATGCATCTTGCCCGACAGCGCCGTGCGGTAGCCGGCGCGGCGCAGGTGGTGGGCATAGGTCGGAATGTCCGAGGCAAACTCGGCCGCATTGTCATAGACGCGGGTGCGCCGGGGCAATTGCCCCGACATGAAGCTGGCCCGCGCCGGCGCGCAAAGCGGGCTGGCAGTATAGGCATTGGCAAAGCGCACCGAGCGCGCGGCCAATGCCTTGAGGTTGGGGGCATGCAGGAAATCCGCCGGGCCGTCGGGGAAGAATGTCCCGTTCAGCTGGTCCACCATCAGGATCAGGATATTCGGACGTGTCATCTTGTTCATCGTGGTCTTAAAGTCCCAGCGCCGCCTTGACTGCGGGCTCTCCCGGCTGTCCGTCCAGCGTGGTCACGCCCGCAAGCCACGGGGTCAGCGCGGCGGGATTGGCCTTGAACCATTCGGTCGCCGCATCCTTGGGGTCGGCCCCGTCAAGGATCTTGCCCATCAGCTGATTTTCCATCTCGATGTTGAAGGTCATCTGCGAAAACAGCTTGGCGGCGTTCGGGCAGGTTTCAGACCAGCCCTTGCGCGCCAGGGTAAAGACCTCGGCCCCGCCGAAATCCGGCCCGAAATAGGCGTCCCCGCCCGAGAGATAGGCGATGTCGAACTGCTCGTTCATCGGATGCGGTGCCCAGGCCAGAAAGACGATGCCCTTGCCCGCACCTTCGTTTCGCGCGACCTGCGCCAGCATGGCCTGTTCGCCGGATTCGACCAGTTCCCATTCGCCAAGGCCAAAATCATTGGCCTCAATCATCTTCTGGATATTGGCATTGGCGGGCGCGCCCGGCTCGATCCCGTAGATCTTCTTGCCGAACTCATCGGCATGGCTGGCGAGGTCGGCGAAATCCTTGATGCCCTTCTCGGCGACCGCCTTGGGCACGGCCAGGGTGAATTTGGCACCGGTCAGGTTCTTGTTCAGCACCTCGATGGCATTCGCGGCGTTCAGGTCGTCTATGAAGGCGGTTTGCGCGGGCATCCAATTGCCCAGAAAGACGTCGATCTCGCCACTCTTCATCGACTGATAGCCGATCGGCACCGACAGCAACTTGACATCTGGAGCATAGCCCAGAGCCTCCAGCACGACGCTGGCTGCGCCATTGGTCGCGTTGATATCCGTCCAGCTGGGATCGGAAAGCCGAAGCGACTTGCAGGCGGCATCGTCCGCATGCCCGGCCGCGGTCGAGGCCGCCAAGGCAAATGCAGTCAGAAAAGCGTGTTTCATCATCGTCGGTTTCATGTCCGTTCCCTGCCAGATTGAATTAGGGCAACTTCCCTGTGCCGGAAGTCGGATTGTCCTCGCACCCCGAACCGCATGGGGAGACGGCGCGCGGAATTATCCTGACGCAAGGCGTCGGAAGTTACCAGACAGGTCCGAACCACGTAAGCAAGAGGTAGCCGGGGGCCTGCCACGAGGTTTCCTCGATCTGATGACCCTCTGCCGTCACGAACTGGGCCTTTCAATGACACAGAGCCGGTTTCCGACCAAAGGCATCCGCCCTGCGACCAATTCCTACGTGGTGGTTTTTCGGCGCACCGCAGGGTGACGTGCTGGTCGCCAACTTCCCCCAATGCGTAAAATGGCAGGCTGATTTGAAGCGCCTGCTCGGCTGCTGCGTCGCCACGAAAACCCGAGGCTCGTAGCCGTGCCCACACCTGACATAAGCCGCATCTCGACCGCATCCATGAGGATGCCGAGTTCAACCGATCTGCTGCAGCTCAAGCTGATCGCCTCGACCTATCCGGGTGGTTCTTTATGGGCAGGTGCGGGCCTTCGACCGACGTATCCAATGCGTGCCATAGGCGTTTGGCTTCAAACCAATCGACATCACCCATTCACGCAGGATCCGGGCATGCTGCCGTGTCGACAGGTGCTCGCCATGATGAACGCGACTTGGCCATAAGAATTCCAAACCCAGCATCCCCGGGTCGGAAATCCAGCGTTCGAGCGATTGGCGGGTCGTTTCGGTATTCTCGAAACGTACCGGTTTGCTGGTCTTGGCGCAGCTCCTTAGGCGGCGAAGCGCCATCGGCCGGATATCGGCATAGGCTCGATCATCCCGCCCGCCCATGCGTCTGGCCGCCGCGAGGTTCGGCCTCCCGCCTTTGTCATTTCAGGTTGCAGACAGGTGGCGATGTCCTGCACCATCAGCTAATAATGTGGGCAGGCTCGTGGTTCCGGATGGTACAAAACGCGATCACGGACTCTGGCCATTTCGCCTTGCCGTCGGTAGGAAAGTGACAGCTACCCGCCGGACTTTATTGGCTTTGCCGGGCGGCGGCAGGACATAGCAGAGCATATCCCAATGACGCAATCACCACCCGTCACCACCATGATATCCGGACAGATCGATCTGATCGAAGAGGTCATTGCCTCTTTTCCGCAGAAGGGTCGCATCCTTGATATCGGCACGGGTTCGGGCGAGGCGGCGCGACGGTTCCATGAAGCGGGCTGGGAGGTGACGGCCACGGGCTTCAACATGGAGGCCTATCTGGATCATTCCTCGCTGCCCGAGGGCATGCGCGTCATTCCGGATGTCGATGTCTGCGACGCCCATCAATTCGAGGATGGCGAGTTCGACGCGATCTGGTGCGCCCATGTGCTGGAACATGTCTCGAATACGGGACTGGCACTGGAGGAATTGCGGCGGTTGCTCAAGCCCAACGGTTGGCTGTTCGTTGCGGTGCCACCCTATAAGGAACAGGTTGTCGGCGGTCACGTGAACAGCGGCTGGAATCTGGGGTCGCTGATCTATGTTCTGGCCGATGCCGGGTTCGCATTGGCTGAAGGGCGCTTCATCCACTACGGCTATAACATCTTTGGTATGGCCCAGCGTGGTCCCGGAAAGCTGCCCGATGGCGCATTGCGCCGGGCGAATGGCGATATCGAAGCGCTTGCCGAGGCGGGGCGTTTCCCCAAGGGCTTCAACCCCGGTCAGGGCTTTTGGGGGCGCAAGCACGCGGTCAACTGGCGTTGGAATCGCGCGCCGCAACAGGTTCCCGCGCCCCGCAAGGAACTGGCCCATCCACCAGAGATCGCACCGATGAAGATAGGTTTTTTTGTGCCCTGGATCACCATGGGCAAGGGCGGCACCGAAAACGTCGGTCAGATGATGGCAAATGCCATGGTCGCCCGTGGCCATGAGGTGACGATATTCACCTTTGACGACAAAAGCGCGCCGTCGCGCTGGCCGTTGGATGACAGGATCGCGCTGGTTCATCTGCCAGAAGCGACCGATGTTCCGGCCGATCAGCGCATGGCGATCGAGGTCGCCAGCCGCAATCTGGACCTATTGGTCGGGCTGCACATGAACCGCACCATGCTGCGGTATGTGCGCTGTGCGCATAAAGTGGGTCTGCCGCTGATCCTGTCCGAGCATATCGACCCGCGTTTCCCCAGTTGGATGGGCACCTTTTCGCCGGATGAGCGTGAGGTCGCGATGGCCGGTGCGACGTTGATCCATCTTCTGCTGGATGACTTCGTCGACACGCTGGACCCGTCGATACGCGGCAAGGCCCGCGTCATCCAGAACACCGTTCCCGAACCCGCGACGCTTGCGGATCACGGCGCCGTCAAGGAGCGGCGGACATTGCTGGCTGTCTCTCGTCTGGTGCCGCGCAAGAACCAGGCGGTCACCGTCGAAGCCTTTGCGCGGTTGGCCAAGGATTTTCCTGACTGGCAGTTGCAGATCGTCGGCGACGGCCAGTTGAGATCGCGGCTTGAGACCTTGGTGACAACCCTCGAAATCCAGGATCAGGTCCAGTTCGCGGGTGAGCATGACGATGTCTACCCGTTCTATGCCGCGGCGGACCTGTTCGTCATCCCGTCATTGTTCGAAGGCTTTCCGCTGACACTTTGCGAAGCCATGGCGCATGGGCTGCCATCCGTAGGGCTCGCGCTTTGCAGCGGTGTCCGTGAGCAGATCAGGGACGGGGAAAACGGCATTCTTTGCGAAAATGACGACGTCGCGACGCTGGAAGCCGCTTTGCGTCAGCTGATGTCGGATCAGGACGCGCGCGCGCGCATGGGGTTGGCCGCGCGCCAGACCTTCCTGGACCGTTTCAGCAATGACGTCATCCACAGTGCCTGGGAAGAGCTTTTCGACGAGGCACGGCACATGCGGCATGTCCGCAAGGCGCCAGACCACGCCACGCTCATGGCTGTTCGGCTGTGGGAGCAGGTCTGGGGCCCGATTACCAAGAATAACGCGATCTGAAAGCGCGGAAAAGGACGAACGATGAGCAATCAACAGGCTTTCCTTCGGTTCAGGGAACTTCTGGAAACGCGGCAATTGTCGCATGATCCCGATCTGGATATCCGGGAGCATGTCCTGTCGCTGAAAAACCAGAAAGCTGGGTTTGGCTATGCGTCGCATGGCCTGAAGACCAGTTTCGGTGCGAACCTGCCCAACCTGTTCCCCAATGCCATTGCCGTCGACGAGGCAGGGATCGATTCCGCCGATTTTTACGTCGCCTTCGGGACGATTTTCCAGCAGCCGGATCACTCGCACAAAGGCGGGGTGAAGCTGTTCAACGCGGCCTCGCCCACGGCTGAGGTCCTGTTCGGAGAAGCCGGTTTTCTTGCCACCACCCATAGCTGGTCCCACAGCTTCAAGGAGCATAACCCCGCCTATGCCTGTCTGGGCTATGTCTATGATGATCTTGCCCACTACTTCATGGCGGATTACCCGAACCGGCTGGTCAGAAAGCTGAACAGCCACGCCGACCCCTCGCCCGAAGAGTTGAACCGGGCGGAAACGCTGCTGCAGCGTATCGTCATGCAGCGGGTCAGCAAGTATAACGCCCAGCCGATGCAGGCCCCCGCCATGACCGAGGGCTACACGCGCCGGGTGCTGGTCTGCGATCAGGCCTATGCAGATGCCTCCACCGTCTACGGCAAGGTGGGCGACGCCGAGTTCGAAAAGATGTTGCTGGCGGCAATCGCCGAAAACCCCGACGCCGAAATTCTGGTCAAGACGCATCCGGATACGGTTTGGGAAAAGGACAAGCGGACCGGCTATTACACCCATCTTCAGTCGACCGGCCGGGTTCGGATGCTGCGCGATCCGATCAACCCCTATGTCCTGTTCGATCTGGTCGACACCGTCTATGTCGGCACCAGCCAGATGGGGCTGGAGGCGTTGTTCGCGGGCAAGAAGGTGGTGACCTTTGGCGCGCCGTTCTATGCGGGATGGGGCCTGACCGACGACCGCCAGAAGATCCCGCATCGGCATCGCAGCCGCAGCCTGGCCGAGATCTTTCACTATTTCTACATCTGGTACACGATCTATCATCTGCCGGGCAAAAAAGGCGTGGCCGAGATCGAGGACGTCTTGTCCTATATCGAGACCAAGCGACCCTATCAGCGCCCGCCGACCGCGGCAGAGATCGCGGCACCGCCAAAAGTCTCGGTGATCATTCCCGTGCATGGCGTCGAGAAATACATCGAGGAATGCATCAACTCGATCCAGATCCAGACTTTGAAGGAAGTCGAGATCATCCCCGTCAACGATGTCAGCCCTGACAACGCGCAGGCCGTGATCGATCGGCTGGCGGTCGAAGACCCGCGCATCCGCCCGATCGTTCTGGAGCAAAACGTCAAGCAGGGCATGGCCCGGAACAAGGGGTTCGAGGCCGCACGCGGGAAGTATGTCTGGCTGCTGGACGGCGATGACTGGCTGTCGAATACCGACATGCTGCGCGAACTCTTTGAGCTTGCCGAAGCCGACGGGCTGGACATGGTGCGGGCCCGCAAGGCCTTTGAGGCGGTGTTCGACGAGAATGACGTGCTGCTGCAGGAACGGCAGGACGGCAGCGAGAAATACTTTACCGAAGCCGTCCGCAAGACCAGCTTCGCTGAAGCTCCACATCTGCTGCACAATCGCCATTGCTGGACCTGGCTTTATCGCCGAGATTTTCTGACCCAGAACGACATCCGCTTCATCACCCCGCAATGGGAGGAGCGCGCCTTCCTGCTGCGGGCACTGGTCAAGGCAAAGGCAATCGGCCTGTCCGCGATGAACGGGCCAGCCTACCGGATCCGCACGGATTCAACGGCGCGTCGTGAACGCGACTCGACCGATTTCGAAATGATGCTGAAGAATTTCGACAGCACCTTCGGCAGCCTCGCCGAGGAGGGTGCGGCGGAACGTGGCAATCCGCTGCGGCATCATCTGAATTTCCAGCTGTCGCAATTTCTCCAGCATATGCTGGTGGCGGGACCCTACAGCTATTATCGTGAGCAGGGTGAGGAAGCCGAACTGGCTTTTCTAAGTCGGCTGCGCGAACAGTTCCTGCGCTTCGATTTCCAGCCCGACGATTTCGTGACGGACATGCACAAGCTGAGCGCCATGCGTCTGGCTGCCTCGGCCTATCCGCTGATGGTGGCGGCCGTCGTCACCGGGCGCTGGGATATTCTGCGTCTTTCCGTCGATCTGGCCCCCATCCCTCAGGATAAGCTTTACCAGATCCTGCTGGCCGAGCCGACCGATGTGGCGACAAGTGGGCTGCAGACATCGCTGTCGATCTATGCCCGAAACCACCGGGCCCAGCCTGTAACCGAGCCGCAGCCGGCTTCCGACCATCCCAAGCCCCGTATCGTCATCCATATTGGTTCGACCAAGACCGGCAGCACCTTTCTGCAGCACTTCCTCGAGAAGAACCGCCCGGAATTGCTGCGGCAGGGGATCTGGTTCCCGGAAGTAGGATTGTTCTGGCAGCCCAGTCGACCGCACAAGCAGGCCGGACATTCCCAGTTCAACCGCGCCGCGCTCAAGGACGATCCCAAGCTGCGAGATCACATCCGGCGCGGGCTGGAGTTGATGGATGGGCGCATCCATACGATCGTGCTGTCCAGCGAGGCGTTCTTCCTGAATGAAAACTCGCCGCTTCTGGCGGATTATTTTGCCGGACATCCCGTCGAAATGGTGGTCTATCTGCGCCGTCAGGATGAATGGGCGAACTCTCAGTACTGCGAATTCGTCGCTGGCGGCGCCGTCGGACGGGTCAAGGTGCCGATCGATGAATGGCTGACCCTGCCAAAGACCGAGCAATGGCTGGACTACCGCGTGCCTCTGACCGCCTGGAGCGAAAAGATCGGCCAAGAGAACGTCCATGTCCGGGTCTATGATCGTGGCGAATTCGTCGACGGAGATCTGCTGGCCGATTTTGCCCAAGCGACCGGATTGCCCCAGTTGCTGGACATGCCGCGTCCGGTCGAGCTTCAGCAGAACGATGCCCGTCTGTCTGCCGGCCATGTCGAGTTGTTGCGCCGGTTCAACGGACGTCGATTCCAAAGCCGTGACTCCTATTTCAATTTCATCGAGGAAGCCGGCTCACGTCTTACCGAATGGCGTAAGGAACGCGGGCTCCCGCTGCCCAAGCCATGGGTCCTGACCGAACAGCAGGCTGATGCGCTGATGCAGCACGTCGAATTGGCGAACGCCGCCATCGCCAAGGAGTATCTGGGCCGTGATCGCGACCTGTTCGGTCCGCGCGCCGCGATTCCGGAAGCTGTTCCGATCTTTGAGGAAGAGGAAGATCTGGTCAGGAAAATCTATCGGCGCTATCGCAGGAAACCCAAGGTAATCGTCGAACCCGTGGCACCACCGCCCAAGGAGGTTCCCGTCGCGATTGAGCGTCCGGCGCCGAGGATCGTCAATTATGGGGTTCTGGGCTGGCGGCTATGGTTGCTGACGCCGATCCTCGGGGCTGTCTATGCGCGCTTTGCGACTCCAGAGCGGCTTGATGAGTTCAAGTCAGAGCCATTCGAGTTCTCGCGCAGGCATTGGGCGCGCCGGCGGCCTCTCGTCGCCCGTCTTGTCTATCCCGGTGGCAATTCGATGGGTCCGTTCGGGATCTTCCGTCTGGCGGTTCCGGTCGCGCGAGGTCTGATCGGCGTTACGGGTCGGCCCGAAATGCAGAAAAAATTCGATCGCGATCCGATCCTGTTCGCGCGCAATATGCGAAGCCCGTGGCGGCGAGCTATTGGCAGGGTGTTTTTCCCGATTGGAGAAAAGTTCTGACGTTCCAGAAGGAGTAGCGTTGCGGGCCCTCTAGCTACGCAGGTCTGGACCTGTCGCTCGGTCGAAAAGGCCCTGCTGTCACCTAGGGCGTGTTGCGGTCCATTGTGGTTAGGCGTGCAATTTTGATTCCCAGGTGTTTTGTTTTGTCCCCTTCTCCGTCTGCTTCGGATCAGCAGATGGAGAAAAGGGATGAAAGAGGAGGTTACGATCGCGCAGGTCCAGCGGGCCTTCTATGTCCAGCGGTGGTTGATCAAGTAGATCGCGCGAAAGCTGTATGTCTCACGGAACACAGTGCGGAATATCCTTCGCTCTGATGAGACGGTGCTCAGCTACAAGCGAACCTGCCAACCCTTGCCGCTGGTTGTCCCTTAGCAAGGCCAACTCGAGCAATTTCTGCCCTCGAACCTCACCAAACCATCGCGGAAGCGGCTAACACTGATTCGGATATTCGAGGAACTGCGCGCGCGGTTGCAAGGGCGGTTATGGTGCCGTGCAGGTATCGCGGATACGCGGTCACAACGGTGCGCCGCGCGGCGTCGACAGGGATCAGGGACGTACAACGGTTGCTATCGGCACTGTCTTCTTGGTCGCTGCATCGACGGCTGCTATCAGCCTGTCCGACGCGCCTTCGCCATTGGCATGCACAATAAGCTGGATGTCATTCACGAATGACCCGTTAACGGCACTATCGACCTTCTCCTGCGACACGGCGGAGTAACCTTGTAGCCTGCCGGGTAATCCTGAGCGGATCGTAATAGGGACGGTCGTGCGACGCGGTGCAAGCCTGAGGTGAGCGATCAATAACGCTTGGCGCCTGCCACACGGAAGCGGTTCTTGCGAGACATGTGCCGTGACATTTGACGCTGCCCTCTTTGCCTATTTCTGCAGATATATCTGGTCGCTCGGCATGGGCCGCCCTTCTTGTGCGGTCGTTTAGCTATATCTCGGTTCCGGTGCGGGCGATGGTCTTCATACTGTCATGATCGATGGGTCAGTAGAATCGGATACTCCGTCGATCTCATCCAGTTCGGCCCGTGTCGGGTGGCGACTCTCGGCCAGTTGAGCACTGTCGTAGCTGCAGCCGATGATGAACTTGGTCTTTTCGAGCGTGGCGCGGTTTTCCTTTCTCCAGACGCGCAAATCAGTTTCGAGCGAGGGGATAATCACGCATTCGGCGCTTTCGTTGATCACCGCATTCTTCATCCGATCGTAGAGTAGCTCCTGCGGCGCCCATCTATGGGTTAGGCGTCGATATGACAGCGCATCACCGCCTGCCGGTACTTTGTAGCGCAAAAGTGGGGTCGCACGTCCCTTAGGTATTCGGTGACGGCTGCATCCCTCGGCCAGCACCAGAGCGCGCGGCACGCGCCGGAACAGCGAGCACCCCAACCTCTTTTCAAGATTGCGTATCTGATGGCTGAGCGCCGCGCTGTGTAGAGCAGGGCTCCGACGTCGCCTTCGACAAGTTCAGGTGACGGGCTGCCTTGCCGCCTCGAAGGCACGGAGGGCATGGAACGGGATACTGGGGCGATCCATGCCTTACTTATTATTTTTGCCAATCGACCCGTCAAGAATTGGTGTTTTGATAACCCTGATCCGCCGCTCTAGATCACTTTTCCAGAATATTCCCTCATGGTTCGGCAGAATGGCAAACAACTCGCCGGGCCACTAACAGGCAAGGAACCTCATGATCAGCTTCCGTCTTCTTGGATTCGCGACCGCCGTGCTTGCAACCCCGGCATATGCGGGATCGCTCAGCGACCAGCAATTCCAAGCAATCAGCGAAGAGGTCTTCCGCCCGGTCATCGAAGAGTTCGACATTCCAGGCATTGCCATCGGCGTCACGCTGAACGGCCAACAGTATTACTTCACAGATGGGATGGCCGATCGCGACGCCTCTGTACCGGTCGACAAAGAAACGATTTTCGAGCTGGGTTCGAACAGCAAGCTGTTCAATGTCACTCTTGCCGCGCTGGCAGAACAGAAGGACCTTCTGTCGCTGCACGATCCGGTATCAAAGCAATTGCCGGAACTTTCGGACAGCGCTTTCGACCAGATCACGCTCTATGATCTTGCGGCACACGCAACCGGGGGGCTGCCGCTGCAGGTTCCGGACGATATCACCGACAATCAGTCGCTGATGGCCTATCTGGCGAAGTGGCGACCAGAGGGCGATACGAAATCCCTGCGCTCATATTCGAATGTCAGCATCGGTCTGCTCGGGCTCATCGTCGGCGACAAGTTCGGCGGCTCCTATGAGGAAGCCCTCCAAAGCGAGCTTCTGCCCGGTCTGGGGCTGACGAACACCTATGTGACCGTCCCGGTTGCAGAGATGGGGCATTACGCTTTCGGTTACTCGCGCACCGACAACCGCCCGATCCGGGTCAGTCCCGGCATGCTCGACAGCGAAGCCTATGGCATAAAGTCCAGCGTCACCGACATGACGCGTCTGCTTGATGCTCATCTGGGAAATATTCCCCTGAACGAAGATATGACAGCGGCCCTTGCCAGGACACGGGTGTCGGAATTCGACACTGCCCATTTCGCCCAGGCCATGATCTGGGAGGGGTACCCCTGGCCGGTGGAAGCCGCGCAGCTTGAGGCGGGCAACTCTGCCGATATGGCGATGAAGCCGCAGCCCATGACCCATCATGAGGAGAGGGCTCTTGAGGGGGCTGTCTTCCTGAACAAGACCGGCGCGACGAACGGCTTCGGCTCTTATGTTGCCATGGTTCCATCTGAAAAGATTGGCGTGGTGGTGCTTGCGAACCGCAACTATCCTAATCCGGTGCGCGCGGCCGCGACCCTGACACTGATCACGAAGATCCTCGATCAGGCGGGTCGGTGACCCAGAATTGGCACTCGTCAATGTCGGGCGGCATGTTCGTTAGAAGAGCTGTCCGGCATGTGTGGGGCGGTCCGCTTTCGTTCAGCAAGGCCCCACGAAGCCGAAAATCAGGGACTTTCCATTTCGCGCAAGAGTGACCTCATAACGCTATTGAACAAGCGGTTGAATGGCGGGGAGGTTCAGTCAAGGCACGCCCCAGACACTCGCAGGGCGACATACTTCGCACTGCATCAAACGACCAATTCGGGGATGTCACCTCGTCGCATCTGACCTCATCGACTGGTGGTATGTGCCGTCTCAGATAAAATGACTCGCCCGCTCGGTGACCAATCACCGAGCGGGTTGAGTGCAACCGTTTCAAGCCTCGCGGACGGTCAGACAGCTCGCAGAGAATGCGGCTGGGGCAAATTCCGTCGAAAAAGAGCCGTCGTTTGCCCCAGTTTTATTTGCATAGCTCAGATGGAGCTACGCTCTGCGGCGGTCTCTGCACTCGCGGTGTCGGGAGCGCCGGTCGGCTCAACGAGCAAAAGTCTGCGTCTTCCGGGCAAATGGGCAATGCCTTAGTGGAAAATATTTCTAGCTTTTCAAGTCCCTGCGCCATTCCTGAGCAGAATTTCGATTTCACCCGAAGGAGCAAGGAAGAAGGCATCTGTGGCGGCATGAGAGTGCCAACCCCCTTCCACCTCAACCCCAATTTGTCGTGACAGTTGCATGGTGCGACCGTGCGTGGGCACCACTTCTCATCGAAGGTCGCAAGCTTTACCGCCAAGTTTATTGCTTGGGCCATCGCAACTCTCCGCATTTCGTTTCGCGGTATGGTAGCTCGCTGTGAATGGTTAATGGCACGCTTGGTATTACGAGATGGCGCAGTCCCGAATTGCGGCGCAGAGTGCATCGATCTCGGCCTCTGTGGTCAGGTACGATACGGTCGCCCGCGCCACCTGATCCAGTCCGCGCAGGTTCATGTCCAGCGGTGTATAGGCCATCCCATTGGACCCGATCGCGATCCCTCTTTCCCTCAGCCGCGATTGCACCGCCCCCGCCACCATGTTGTCGAGATTGAACGCCACAAGGCCGGACAGACGAGTCCCACGGTCCAGGACCGTCACGCCGGGCATTTCCTGCAGGCGCTGTCGCAGAAACGCTGACATATCGGATACATGGGCTTGGATCTCATCGATGCCAATCCGTGTCGCCAATGTCAGGGCGGCTTGCAGTCCCGCCATCAGAACCGCCGACATTTCGCTGCTTTCAAAGCGCCGCGCGTCAGGCCGCGGTTGGGGCATCTCGTCCAGATAGGGCATCGAGACGTGATCGCCCCATGGCGGTGAAAGCCGGTCGAGGAAAGCTTCGCGGACGTACAGAAGCGCTGTTCCTCTGGGCCCCCTCAGGTGCTTGCGCGCCGTGGAGACCAGCACATCGCAGCCGATCTGCCGCACATCGACGGGGATCTGCCCGACGGCCTGCGCCGCGTCCACGATATAGGGAATGTCATGCTCTTGTGCGATCTGGCCGATGCCTTCGGCGTCATCGATCAACCCGCCATTGCAGGGCAGCCAAGTCAGGCAGATCAGCCGGACATGCTTGTCGATCATCGTCCGTAGCGCGTCCAGATCGGTGACGCCGTCTTGCCTTGTCGGCATCGGCTCTACAGTAGCGCCCGCGCGCGCCGCCTTGTATCGCAGCGTGGCAAGGTTGCCGCCCCATTCCTGCTGCGACACCAAAATCCGGTCCCCTGCACGAAACTCGGGCAGGCTTGCGACCGGCATTCCCCAAGCAGTTCCCGTGCTCGACATGAAGGCAAGCTCGGCCGGCTTGCAGCCGATCAGCCCGGCGGCCAGTTCGCGGGCCTGCGCCTTGATTTCTTCGCCCGAAGATGCGGTCTCCATCGGTCCATGCAGGGCCTCCAACTCGATCCTGGAGCGCATGGCATCTACGACTTCGGCGGGCGGAAGGCCCGCGCCAGCCTGATTGAAATGGATCACATGGTTGCAGCCCGGCGTGCCCGCCCGAAGCTGTGCGACATCCAGTTGCGTGCTCATGGCAGTACCAGTTCAACCGTCGCCTCGACCTCCACGCTTGCGCCGCCGGGCAGGGCAGCGACGCCCACGGCGCTGCGTGCATGTCGCCCGGCCTCTCCGAAAACCGCCGCTATGAGGTCCGAGGCGCCATTGGCCACCTGCGATTGTCCGGTAAATTCAGGCGTCGAGGCCACGAAGACGCCAAGCCGCAGGATGCGCCCGATCCCACCGATTTCGCCTTCGGTCGCCGCGGCGATCTGGGCGATAAGGTTCAGGGCTGCGACTTCGGCAGCCTTCTTGCCGTCCTCGGGGCTGACGGCTCCGCCGACGGTCCCGCTCAGCATTTCGCCCTGAGGTGTTCGGCTTACCTGACCCGAAATCGTCAGCAGGTTTCCCGCCCGTGTCCACGGCGCATAATTCGCCGCCGGGGTAGGGGCCGCCGGCAGGTCATGACCCAGTGCCTTGAGCCTTGCAGTAATCGACATCTGCGCAATCCTTTCATGTCGGGAACAGGCATAGGCGAGTCGCTTCGGATGGTTCCAATTCAAACTCCGACGCTTGCAATCTATCTGGCTAATGTCATTATCCGCCGAACCTGTCCAAAGTGATCCAGCATGCGCCGGTCCAAGACCTTGCCTCCTCTCGAATCCCTGCGCGTCTTTCACGAAGTGGCGCGTCAGTCTGGGTTCCGAAAGGCCGGTGACGCATTGCTGATCTCGCAAAGCGCTGTCAGCCATCATATCCGCAAGCTCGAAGACATGCTTGGCCGGCCGCTGTTTCGGCGTCACTCCAAGTCCATCTCGCTGACCGATGCCGGACAAGAGATGCTTGAGGCAACCCAGGCAGGCTTCGATCTGATCGCCGAGGCTGCGGCCCGGCTTCGCCAGAGTGACGAAACGGCGCCATTGCGGATCAGTCTGCTGCCATCTTTCGCGACGAACTGGCTGTTGCCGCGCATCGACGGGTTTCGCACAAGGCACAGCGACATCGAGGTGCAGCTTGATCCCACACTTGCCTTGGCCGACCTTGCCAATGGCGAAGCGGACCTTGCGATCCGCTACGGGTCCCGCCCTTTGGTCCCGCATTGCCGCAAGCTGTTTGCCGAGGAGCTTTGTCCGGCCGTGTCGGCAGACTATCCAGCACGGATGTCCATTCGCGCGCCGGGCGATGTGCTGGCCTATCCCCTTCTTGACAGCCAGGGCAGCCATGACTGGCGCATCTGGCTAGAAGCCAACGGTCTGGACCCGTCCAAGGGCCAGTTCATGCAACTCAGGGATTACAATGTGGTACTTGAGGCCATTGCGTCGGGTCTGGGCATAGGCATGGCGCGCAAACGATTGGTCAGCGGCCAGATCGCCTCGGGCCGCATTCAGCCCTGCTTTGAGCGGGGCGTAATTACCGATCAGGCTTCACATTGGCTGATTGCGCGAGGCGATCAGGTGCAGCATCCCGCGACCAAGATCTTCATCAAATGGCTGATCGCGGAATGTGCCGATACTGATTGACGAGCAATTGTAAGACCCATTGCGGTCGGTCAAGCAGCACATGACGAGCGTGGCTGTCGTAAGGTCGACCAATGCTGACCTATGCAGCACGGCGGCGCTCCCTCAAACCGCCTGCAGCTAAATCCACGTCTTCGTTGGTAAACGTGTGGGACGGGACCATGTCCGCCTTTGGTCCGAGGACATTGGTCAAGTGGCATCACCTCTATCCGAACGCAGGAGGGGTTAGCCTGTCTCGCAGTGGTCATCGGTCTTTTTCCCGGCCCGTGATCGGGTGGTCCTTGCAAGGCGGGCAAACGGCAGGCGTCTTCCTGCAGGCTTTGCTCATGGCAGTCTGGTGCCGCAATCTGAAGGGCGCTGTGCTGGTTCATTTGGATTTGGCAGCCAGTTTACCGGCATAGACTGGGCCGTCTTCCTACGCCCTATAATCTTGAGCGTTCGATGAGCCGCCGAGGGAGTTGCCACGAATTCAACCGGTCTGCGCCAGCGGAGCAGAACACGGTCGCCGAAGCCTCTTCAACCTGCGCAAGCGCGAGCGGATCAGGTGCAGACTCTACCGAAGCCGCGACAAAGAAACTCGGAGCTATTCGGATCAGCAGACTCGATTAGCCTCCTCGGCCAACCACGCACTGGTACCGTCGTGCGGAATTGCCCTGACCTTGGCGCGGACGCTCACTGCGATGTGGGTGAATGTCTTTGATAGGCTCAAAACCATCAACAGTGACGAATCAAAATGGCCTCTCAAACGGAGAGGCCAAATAGTCGGTGAGGGCCTGCCTGAACGAGCCCTGAAAGAGAAGCCCCCGGACCTGTGAGGGCCGGGGGCGATGTCTTGGCGGATTGCGTCAGTTAGCCACGCAATCGGCGAAGTAATGGGTCTGGCCGTCCTCGTCCTGCTCTTGCACAAGGCCGTGGATGTCGGTTTCGAAGCCGGGGCATTTCCGGGCGAACTCGCGGTTGAACTTCAGGTATTCGACGATCTTGCGGTTGAAGACCTCGCCCGGGATCAGCAGGGGGATGCCCGGCGGATAGGGGGTGACAAGGCTGGTGGTGACGCGGCCTTCCAGGTCGTCGATCGGGACGCGCTGGGTGGTGCGATGCGCGATATGGGCAAAGGCGTCGCTGGGCTTCATCGCCGGGGTCAGCTCGCTCAGATACATTTCCGTCGACAGCACCGCCACGTCGTATTTGGCGTAAAGCGTATGGACGTGCTGGCAAAGGTCGCGCAGGCCCATCTTTTCGTAGCGCGGGAACTTGGCGCAGAATTCCGGCATGGTGCGCCACATCGGCTGGTTGCGGTCGTAATCGTCCTTGAACTGCTGGAGCGCGGCCAGCAGCGTGTTCCAGCGACCCTTGGTGATGCCGATGGTGAACAGGATGAAGAAGCTGTAAAGCCCGGTCTTTTCGACCACGATGCCATGTTCGGCCAGATATTTGGTGACGATCGAGGCCGGGATGCCGGTTTCCTCGAAGCGGCCGTCGATATTCAGGCCGGGGGTGATGATCGTCGTCTTGATCGGGTCGAGCATGTTGAAGCCCGGCGCCATGTCGCCAAAGCCGTGCCACGAATCCTCGCCGTCGCGCTGGACGCCCTCGGCATCGGTGCGGCGCAGGATCCAGTCCTTGGCGCGGCCGATGCCCTCGCCTTCGGGCGCGTCCGGGCCCCAGACCTGGAACCACCAGTCATCATCGCCGAATTCGGCATCGACCTTGCTCATGGCACGGCGGAAATCCATCGCCTCGGCAATGCTTTCCTCGACCAGCGCGGTCCCGCCCGGCGGCTCCATCATCGCCGCCGCGACATCACAGCTGGCGATGATCGAATATTGCGGGCTGGTCGAGGTGTGCATGAGGTAAGCTTCGTTGAACAGGTGCCGGTCCAGCTTGGTGTCTTGCGAATCCTGCACCAGCACGTGGCTGGCCTGACTGATCCCGGCCAGCAGCTTGTGGATCGACTGAGTGGCATAGGTCACCGAGTGCTGCGTGCGCGGGCGCTTGCGGCCCATGGCGTGGAAATGACCATAGAAGGGGTGGAAGGCGGCGTGGGGCAGCCATGCTTCGTCGAAATGCAGGTTCTCGACATAGCCGTCGAGCATGCTCTTGATCGTCTCGGTATTGTAGAGAACGCCGTCATAGGTCGACTGGGTCAGGGTCATGATGCGCGGCTTGACCGCATCGGCATCGACGCCGTCCAGCAGCGGGTTGGCGCGGATCTTGGCCTGAATGGTCTCGATCTCGAATTCGCTATGCGGGATCGGGCCGATGATGCCGAAATGGTTGCGGGTCGGGCGCAGGAAGACGGGGATCGCGCCGGTCATGATGATCGAATGCAAGATCGACTTGTGGCAGTTGCGGTCCACGACGACCACATCGCCCGGCGCGACGGTATGGTGCCAGACCATCTTGTTGCTGGTCGAGGTGCCGTTGGTGACGAAGAAGCAGTGATCGGCATTGAAGATCCGCGCCGCATTGCGTTCGGATGCGCCGATGGCGCCGTTATGGTCCAGAAGCTGGCCCAGTTCCTCGACTGCGTTGCAGACATCGGCGCGCAGCATGTTTTCACCGTAGAACTGGTGATACATCTGGCCGATCGGGCTTTTCAGAAAGGCCACGCCGCCGGAATGACCGGGGCAATGCCATGAATAGGACCCGTCCTCGGCGTAATCCAGAAGCGCCTTGAAGAAGGGCGGCTGGATACCCTCAAGGTAGGTCTTGGCCTCGCGGATGATGTGGCGGGCGACGAATTCCGGCGTATCCTCGAACATGTGGATGAAGCCGTGCAGCTCGCGCAGGATGTCGTTGGGCAGGTGGCGGCTGGTCTTGGTCTCGCCATAGACATAGATCGGCACGTCCGGGTTTTTCCAGCGGACTTCCTCGATGAAGGTGCGCAGGTTCACGATGACCGGATCGTCATCGGGGCCGGCGCTGAATTCCTCGTCGTCGATGGACAGGACGAAGGCGCTGGCGCGCGACTGCTGCTGGGCAAATTGCGACAGGTCGCCATAGCTGGTCACGCCCAGCACTTCGAAGCCCTCTTTCTCGATGGCTTCGGCCATGGCGCGGATGCCAAGCCCCGACGAGTTCTCGGAACGGAAGTCTTCGTCGATGATGACGATGGGGAAGCGGAACTTCATGAAGCTCTCCTGACGGATGAGCAGCCGTCCAGAAAGACACAGCATGTCATGGCGCGTCCTCCTGTTCTGCACTGTCGCGGTTTTGGGATCTGTGGCCGGTTTCTTTCGCTAGTTGGGGGGCGCGTCAAGACCTGATGGGATCAATCCGCCGCGACCCTGCCAAATGGCCGGATATCGCTTGTGCGCAACTCAGCCCAGCCGGTGGCGGAACAGCCATGCCGCCAAGGGCAGGGTGATCCCGGCAAGCACCAGAAGCGGCAGGAAATTCGCGGCGATATCGGGGAAAGTCGCGCCCTCAAGATAGACGCGGCGCACGGTGTCGATGCCGAAACGCAGCGGGTTGGCATAGGTCAGGATCTGCAGCGCCTGCGGCATGTTCCGGACCGGGGTCAGCAGCCCCGACAGCAGCATCAGCGGCATCACCAGCATGAAGGTGTAAAGCATCGCCTGCTGCATGGTCAGCGACACCGCCGAGATCGACAGGCCGATGCCCACCGATGCCGTGGTAAAGGCCAGCAGCCCGCCGTAAAGCAACCACAGCGATCCGGCCATCGGGATCTGGAACCAGAACAGGATGATCAGCAGAATGATCGTCGATTGCACCAGCCCCACGAAGATCGCGGGCAGGGCCTTGCCGATCAGGATTTGCGTGGGCGTCAGCGGCGTCACCAGAAGCTGGTCGAAGGTGCCCTGTTCGCGTTCGCGCGCCACCGACAGCGCCGCCAGCATCAGGGTTTGCAGCATGCTGAGCGAGGCGATCATAGCGGGCATCAGATTCCAGCGGGATTCGAAATTCGGGTTGAACCATGCCCGGCGGATGATGGTCACCGGGGGTGCTGCCCCCAGCGTCCGGTTGAAATCCGCGACGATGGCCGCGACCTGTGCCGCCGCCGCGCCCGCCGTGGCGGAATTGCGCCCGTCAAGGATCACCTGCATCGGGGCCGTGGTCCCGGCGGCAAGCCGGGATTCGAAATCAGGCGGGAAGGTCACGACCAGCAGCGCCTTGCCACTGTCGATCTGGGCGGCGATGCGGGCCGGGCTGTCCAGCGTGGCAATGCGCTGGAAAACCCCGGTCCCGTCCAGCCGCGCGAGGATCTGGGTCGAGGCCGCGCCCCGGCTTTGGTCCAGAACCGCATAGGGGGCATGGGTCAGGTCATAGGTCGCGCCATAGCCGAACAGCAGCGACTGCATCAGCGCGGGTGCAAACAGCAGCGCACGGCTGGACGGGTCTTTCAGAAGCGCCAGCATTTCCTTGCGGATCAGGGCGAGGGTCTGGGTGAGGTAAAGCAGCAAGCCCTGCATGGTCTAGTCCAGCGTCTTGGTCAGCGTGCGCCGGGCGATGGCGATCAGCGCCAGCGCATAGGCGGCCAGCGTCGCATTGGCGCGCAGGATCTGCGGCCGGTCGTCCCCGGCCATGAACAGGGTCTTGATCAGACCCATGAAATGCGTGGCGGGCAGCAGGTTGCTGATCACCTGCACCACCACCGGCACATTGCGCAGGTCAAAGACAAAGCCCGACAGCATCAGGGCCGGCATGAAGCTGGTCAGCAGCGCCATCTGGCTGGCCGCGAACTGATTGCGCGTCACCCCCGAGATCACGAGCCCAAGCGCCAGCGACACTAGCAGGTAAAGCAGCGAGGACAGGATGATGATCCAGAGCGAGCCTCGGATCGGCACGTCAAAGACGAATTTCGCCGCCAGCAGGCAGAAGGCAAGGTCGATGGCCCCGATCACCAGATAGGGGGCCAGCTTGGACAGCACCATCTCGATCGGGCGGGCCGGGGTGACGAACAGCGATTCAAGCGTGCCGCGTTCCCATTCCCGCGCGATCAGCAGCGAGGTCAGGAAAGCCCCGATCAGCGTCATCACCAGCACGATCAGGCCCGGCACCAGAAACCATGTGCTGTCATTGGCCTCGTTGAACCAGATGCGGCTGACCAGCGTGACGCTGGCCGAGGTCGCGGCGGGATCGCCCTGCCGGTCGGAGATATGCTGCAGCGCGGTCGAGATCGCGCCGCTGGCATAGGTCTCGATGGCCTGAGCGGTGTTTGAATCGACGCCGTTCAGGATCAGTTGCAGCTGTCCTTCGCCCTGCAGCAGATCGCGGGTGAATTCGGCGGGCACGCGCAGGATGGCATCGGCGCGACCGGCGCGGATCAGGGCCTCGGCCTCGGGCATCGAATGGGTCCAGATCGGGCTGAAGTAGTCGGACCCGGCGATACCCGCGACGGCCGTCATGGTGGCGGCAGAGCTGTCCTCGATTACCACGGCGATGCGGACGTCGGTGACGTCGAAGGACAGGCCAAAGCCGAACAGCAGGATCAGCACCACCGGCAGGACCAGCCCGACGATCAGGTTGCTGCGGTCGCGCAGCATCTGCCGCGTTTCCTTGCGGGTCAGGGCGATCAGGCGCGCGCGGGCGTTCATGCCGCGTCGCGGCCCGCGCGGGCCGTCTCGACAATGGCGATGAAGGCGCTGTTCATGTCATCCGCGCCCGACAGGTCGCGCACCTCGCGGGGTGTGCCGATGGCCAGCATCCGGCCCGCATCCTGAATGGCGATGCGGTCGCAATATTCGGCCTCTTCCATGAAATGGGTGGTGACGATGACGGTGGTGCCACCTTGGGCCAATGCGGTGATCCGGCGCCAGAAGGCGCGGCGCGCCAGCGGGTCGATGCCGCTGGTCGGTTCGTCCAGAAACAGGATCTCGGGGTGGTGCAGCAGCCCGACGGCCATGGCCAGCCGCTGCTTGTAACCCGCGGGCAGCAACCCGCTGACCGCCGTGGGATCAAGGTCGAACTCGGCAATGGCATCAGTGATCCGCGTCCGCAGCAGCTTGCCCGACAGCCCATAGGCCCCGCCAAAGAATGCCAGATTCTCGCGCACCGTCAGATTGCCATAGAGCGCGAATTTCTGCGCGACATAGCCGATGCGTTGGCGGGCCTGCGCCCGTGCGGTCCGCAGGTTGCGGCCCGCGACTTCAAGATGCCCGCTGGTCGCGGGCAGCAGCCCGCAAAGCATGCGGAAGGTCGTGGTCTTGCCCGCGCCATTGGGACCGAGCAGGCCAAAGATCTCGCCCCGCGCCACCTGAAACGACGTGCTGGCGACGGCGGTGAAATCCCCGAAGCGGCGGACCAGATCGCGGACCACGATGACCGGCTGGCCGTCGCTGGCCAGCGCTGGCGTCTGGGTCGCGATGGTGGCGGGGGGCGTGTCGTCCTGCTGGCGCAGGAGCATCATGAAGGTGTCCTCCAGCTCGGCCGGGCGGGGGGTGGCGGAGGCGATAAGATCGGCCAGCCGCGCCGCATCGGCATCCGGCCTGCGGATGAAGCGGACATTGCCGCCCTGCGGCACCGCGTCGATGATGCAATCGGGCGCGTCGATCAGCCTTGCCTGCAAGGCGCGGGCGGGCATGGGCGGCAGCGGCGTGGCGACAAAGGTCAGGCCGCGCGCCCGGTCGCGCAGGGTATCGGGCGGACCCGAGGCCAGAATCCGGCCGCGATGCAGGACATGGACCTGCGCGCAGCGCTCGGCCTCGTCCATATAGGCGGTGCTGACGATGACGCTCAGCCCGTCATCCTTGACCAGTTGCAGCACGATCTGCCACAGGTCGCGGCGCGACAGCGGGTCGACGCCGACGCTGGGTTCGTCCAGCAGCAGCAGATCGGGCGAACGGACCAGCGTGCAGGCCAGTCCCAGCTTCTGCTTCATGCCGCCCGACAGCTTGCCCGCTGGCCGGTCGGTGAAGCGCGCCAGATCGGTCATCGCCAGCATGCGGGCGAAGCGGTCCCGGCGCTGCGCCATCGGCACGCCATGCAGATCCGCATAAAGATCAAGGTTTTCTTGTACGCTGAGATCTTCGTACAGGCCAAAGCGCTGCGGCATGTAGCTGATGCGGTCCTGCACCTGCTGGGGATCGCGCGCGACATCGACGCCCAGCACATGCAGCGACCCGGCATCGGGCCGCAACAGCCCGGCGAACAGGCGCATCAACGTGGTCTTGCCCGCGCCATCCGGGCCGACCAGCGCGGTCAGTTCCCCTTGTCGGACGGTAAGCGTCAGATTGTCGATGGCGGCAAGACCGGCAAAGGACTTGGACAGCCCCTCGGCGCTGACCGTCAGCGCGGTCATGGCGCGTGCCCGTCGGTCAGCTTGACAGTGACCGGCTGGCCAAGGCGCAGGCTGTCGGTCGGGTCGTCGACCGTGACATGGACCTCATAGACGAGGCTGGTGCGCAATTCCTCGGTCTGGACGGATTTCGGGGTGAACTCGGCCACCGAGGAGATGTAGCCGACCTGACCCGCGACCGGTTCGGGATGACTGTCGGTCAGCACCTGCGCTGCCATGCCCGGCCTGATCCGGCCCAGATCGGCTTCGCGGACATAGACGCGGACCCATTTCGGATCGGTCAGGGCCAGCGCATAGACCGGCGATTGCGGCGTGGCCATGTCGCCGGGTTCGCGCAGGCGCGAGCGGATGACGGCATCGGCAGGGGCGCGCAATTCGCCCAAGGTCACCTGATAGCGCAGCAGTTCCAGCTGGGCTTCGGCCGCCTGCAATCGGGCGGCGGCGGCGGCGATTTCCTCGGGGCGGGCGCCGGCCAGCAGCAGGTCCAGCACCGCAATATCCTGATCGACCGCGGCATTCGCGGCCTTCGCCTCGGTCGAGGCGCGGTCCAGATCCTGCTGGCTGACCGCGCGCGAGGTCAGCAGCCGCGCGGCGCGGTCGCGTTGCAGGTTGGCAAGCTCGGCCGAAGCCTTGGCCGAAGCGACACGGGCCTGGGCCTGGGCGATTTCCTCGGGGCGCGCGCCTGCGCGCAGTTCCAGCAGGGTCTGCCGTTCGGCCTCGACCACGGCTTCCTGCGCCTTGGCCTGCAATTCCAGCGTGTGGGTATCGAGCCGCGCGATGACCGCGTCCGCCTTGACCCGATCGCCCTCCTGCACGCGCAATTCCGCGATCCTGCCGCTGCCGTCAAAGGCCAGCGCGACCTGCCGGATGTCGACATTGCCGTAAAGGGTGATGTCGCCCGAGCTGCTCGCATCGCGCTGCTGCCACCAGAACCAACCGCCCAAGGCCAGCGCGGCAATCAGCAGGATTGGCAGGATGCGTTTCATGGTCAGCCCTATGAGCGGAGCTTAAACTAAATTGAATTTAATCTAAATCGACTTTAAAGTCGAGCCACTTCGAAAAGGGCGCATCGGAATGAGCAAGGCCAGAACCGCAAGAAAGCGCATCGATGGCGAGGCGACCCGCGCCCGCATCCTTGAGATTGCCGGGCAACGCTTTGCCGATGCCGGATTTGCCCAGACCGCCAGCAAGGAAATCGCGGCGCTGGCCGAGGTCGATCTGGCCTCGATCAACTACCATTTCGGGGACCGCGCCGGGCTGTATCAGGCGGTTCTGGCCGAGGCGCATCGCCGCATCGCCGATCTGCATGACATTGAGCGCCTGATGGCCAGCGCGTTGCCTGCGCCGGAGAAGCTGCGTGAATTGATCCGGTTCCTGCTGGGCGGCGTTGGCGGGCAGGTGTCATGGCCGGTGATCGTGCTGGGGCGCGAGATCCTGTCGCCCTCAAGCCATTTGCAGGTGCTGCAACAGCAAGAAATCCTGCCCAAGCTGCAGGCGATCCTGCCGATGCTCAGCGAGATTACCCTGATTCCCGTCGATGACCCGGTGCTGTTGCGCTGCCTGCCCTGCATCGCCGCGCCCTGCGCGATGATCGCCCTGCTGGGCCGCAGCGGAACGGAGCTGGGCGAACGCATCCATCACGCCGCGACAGAGGATCTGGTCGGGCAATTGCACGCCTATGCCTTGGGGGGACTGGCGGCGGTTCGGGAACGGTATCGCGGCGCCGGGCGATGACCCCCGCCGCATCTGCGGCAAGGGGCGGTGGGTGCATCAGGACGAATGCAGGAAGAATCGCCCGACAGGGTGCGCTTAATGATCTCGGCCCGATCCCAGCGGACCGAGCCTTCCTTGCTGTAGAAGCAGTTGAACCCGCCCCCGAGCGCTTCGGCATAGGCGCGGCATTCGGCGGAATCGTCGAAATGCTGGTTGCGACCGATTTCGTCCATGACCTTCTTGTGGAAGCTGGCATGGTATTTGAAATGGCACAGCACCGCTGGCGTCTCGGCGATTTTCGCGTCCCCGATATCGTGCAGCCCGGCCGAGAGTTGCATCCATGGCTTGTATTTCAGGATGCAGGTCTTTTGCGAGTTAAAGCTGCTCACGCCCGCGTTCGGCGCCAGCCGGTGCCGCAAGCTGCTGGTCCGGGTGGGTGATGGAATATGGCGAAGATGCGACCGGCGGCCCCGACACCAAGGAGGTCTATGCCATCTATGACGGGCAATATTACTTCGACGACAGTTTCCATGCCTATGCACTTGGCCGCTTGACCGTGGACGGGCTGGCCGGGGATGACGTTGCCGATCAGGCTGGGCGGCTGAAGCGCGACGCCTTTCTGGGCTGCGGGCCTAGCTTCCGGGTTCTGGCCAGCGACCAGACCACGTGACGTCTGCAGGCGGGCCTCGGGCTGCGCTACACCAAGTCGTTCAGGTGGATACGACCGGCACCGCCGGGTTCGAGTCGAATGCCGAAGCGGGCTACATCCTGTCCTCGCGCTTCTTTCATCGCGTAGTGACAACGGCTTTGTCACCAACGGCACCGATTACCCGACCTCGGATGCGAATGACACGGCCAGCAATGAGCTTGGCCTGAACTTCCGCATGACCGATGCGCTGTCGTCCCGGATTTCCTATCTCACCGAATATGTGTCCGAGCGCGCCACCCGCACCGACAAAACGCTGGGCGTGCCGCTGGTCTACGAGTTCTAGACCCATCCCTCTGCGAACGGTCGCGGCCCTACGTGCCGCCTCCCGAAACTGAACCCGAGGAAAGACATGGATTCCGCCGCGCTTATCCCCGAGCGTGACGATGACTCCGCTGAGGCACGCTATGACGACCCTTACGGCGGCCGCGACCTGACCGGAGGCTCTGACGACGATGACACCGTGGCCGCAGATGCCGGCGATGACGAAATCTACCTTGGCTATGGCGATGACCTTTACGGTGCCGAAAATACGGGTCCGGACGAAGGCACAGACACCATCGATGGCGGTGACGGTGAGGATGGCGTCACCCTGAGCAGCGCTGCCCAAGGGCGTGACCCAGATCACCTATGACAGCGATGATCAGGTCAGCATCGTGGTGTCCTCGGGTTGCGAGAGCGAGGGTGAGTTGACCTTGGTGCAGGACGGTGACCACGTGCAGGTCGTGCTGCGGCAAGGTCGTGGCGCTGCTTCTGGATGCGGATGCCGATGACATCTCGAATGTCTCGGTCAGTCAGGGGTAGGGCGGGCAAGTGCATCGACTTTGCCCGGTCGATATGCAAGTCAGGCCGCGATCAAGTGAAACGAGCCCCACGATGCCTTCCGGACCAGACGAGTTGGTGCTGATCCACCGCTTCCCCGCCCTTGCCGTGGCCACTTTACCCATGATCATGGGCGCAGGCAGGCCATGATCCGGGTCGAAGGGCATTTCGGCGAATGGCTTCAAGGGCGGCTTGGCCCGCAAGGGCCGGTCGTGCTGGTAACCATGGCCTGTCCGGCACTGGCGGTTGTGGCTGAACGGTTGGGGTCGGGGGAACGTCTGGTCGAACAGCAGCCGCAGATCATCCCGGAAAGCCATGCCGCGCAGGTCTTCGACTGGCTGGGATGTGATGAGGGCGCCTATCGTCTTATTGCGGGGATGCCGCCGGGCGGGGGCGCGGGGGCCTCGACTGCGGCGCTGCTGGCGCTGGCCCGTATCGCAAGCGGAGATGCCCCTCCTGATCCCAAGGCGCTGGCCCGCATGTGTCACGGGATCGAGGGGGCCTGTGATCCGCTGATGCTGCCAAGGCCGGATGCGGTGCTGTGGGCCTCGCGCCACGGGGCCGTGGTCGAGGATATGCCACCGCCCCCCGAGGCCGAAATTCTGGGCGGTTTCTGGGGTGCCGCGCAGCGCACGGACCCGTTGGACCTGAATTTTCCCGATATTTCCGACCTTGTTGCCGAATGGCGCGGGCAGCCGGATCTTGCGCAAGCGGCGGCTCTCGCCTCGCAATCGGCCATGCGATGCAGTGCCCTGCGCGGCCCCGAGGGTGATCCGACCCCCGATCTGGCCCGCGAGTTCGGTGCCTTGGGCCATGTCCGGGCGCATACCGGCTCGGCCCGCGGGCTGATCTTTCCGCCGGGCGAGGTGCCGTCACGGGCGGCGGCTGCACTGCGGGCCGCAGGATTTCAGCAGATATTGAGTTTTCGCAGCGGAGGGTGGGCATGAGTTTTGCCGCGATGATGCTGGTGGCGCTGGCAATCGATGCCTGCCTTGGCTGGCCCGACTGGCTTTACCGCCGGATCGGGCATCCGGTCACGTGGCTGGGTCGCCTGATCGGCATTTGCGACCACCGGCTGAACCGTCAGGGGCCGGCGGTCGCAGATATTGCGATGGGCGCCGTCACGGTTGTGCTGGTGATCGGGGCAGCAATCTTACCGGCGCTGATGCTGCAATTCATCCTGCCACAGGGCTGGCTGGGCGTGCTGATCGGCGGCGTGCTGGCATGGCCTTTGATTGCTGCGCGCTCTCTGCACAGCCATGTCGCGGCGGTGGCCCAGCCGCTGGGGCAGGGCGATCTGTCAGGCGCGCGCCGGGCCGTCGCGATGATCGTCGGGCGCGATCCGGCACGGCTGGACGCTGCGGGCGTCTCGCGCGCAGCGCTTGAAAGTCTGGCCGAGAACAGCTCCGACGGGGTGATCGCGCCCCTGTTCTGGGGCATGGTCGCGGGACTGCCGGGGATCGCGGCCTATAAGGCGGTGAACACCATGGATTCCATGATCGGGCACCGTACGCCCCGGCATGAGAACTTCGGCAAGGTGGCGGCGCGTCTGGACGATCTGGTGAACCTGATACCGGCGCGGCTGACCGGGCTGCTGTTCGCGCTGGCATCGGCAAGGCCTAAGGCGGCGCTGCAAGTGATGCGGCGCGATGCGCGCCACCATCGCTCACCCAATGCAGGCTGGCCCGAGGCGGCGATGGCCGGGGCGCTTGGCATCCGCCTGTCGGGTCCGCGCAGCTACGGCGATCGCATTGCGGACGAGCCTTGGCTGAACGCAGACGCGCCCGATCCGGGACCGGCGGACCTGACCCGAGGGCTTGCGCTTTACCGCCGGTCCCTGTTTCTTGGCGCCGGATTTCTGGGGCTTCTGGCGTGTCTGTGACCTTGGCTAAGCGCGATCATGGCGGCGATCTTGACCGGGCCAAGCGGGTATACGGCGCGGGCGACTGGCTGGACCTGTCGACCGGCATCAATCCGGTTCCCTATCCGGTTCCGGCCCTCCCCGCCTCGGCCTGGACCGCCCTGCCGGTGGCCGAGGACATGGCCGCGCTGCTGGCCGCAGCCCGTGCGGCTTATGCCACCAGCGCTGCGGTCGTGGCGCTGGCCGGGGCGCAGGCGGCGATCCAGATCGTGCCGCGGCTGCGCGCGCCGGGCAAAGCCCGCGTTCTGGCACCCACCTATAACGAACATGGCGCGGCGCTTCATGCGCAGGGCTGGGAGGTGACCGAGGTCGCCACGCTTCAGGAACTGGCCGGGGCCGATCTGGCCGTGCTGGTCAATCCGAACAATCCCGACGGGCAGCGCCACGATCCGGCGCAATTGCTGCGACTGGCTGCGCGCGTCGGGCTGCTGGTCGTCGACGAAAGCTTCGCCGATCCCGAGACGCAGCTTTCGTTGGCCCCGCTGTTGGGAGAGGGGACACCGAACCTGCTGGTGCTGCGCTCATTTGGCAAGTTTTACGGCCTTGCCGGTCTGCGGCTGGGCTTTGCGCTGGCCGAGGCCTGGCTGGCGGCAAAAATAGCGGCGTTGGCCGGTCCTTGGGCGGTCAGCGGTCCCGCCATCGCCATCGGGAAAGCGGCGCTTGGCGATCGCGACTGGCAGGCGTGCACAAGGCAGCGGCTGGACCTTGACGCCCTGCGCCTTGATCGGGCGGCGGCCAACGCCGGCTGGCAGCTTGTGGGTGGCACGCCGCTGTTTCGCACCTATGAGGTCGGCGATGCGCGGGCCGCCCAGAAGCGGCTGGCCCGCCGCCGGATCTGGACGCGGATATTCCCCTATGCGCCGGGTTGGGTCCGGTTGGGCCTGCCGGGGGATGAGGCCGGGTGGCAGCGTCTGGAAACGGCGCTAGCGGGCAAGGGCGAATAGCCCTTCGACATCCAGATGTTGTTCAAGATGGTTGGCCAGCGCGTCCAGCGTGGCCTCGACCGTCGCATCATAACCCAACCCGGACGACGTGCCGAAGCCCTGCAGATAGGCGGCGCGGAAACCATCGTCGCGGAACAAGCCGTGCAGATAGCTGCCCGCGACCCGTCCATCCGCGCTGATGGCCCCTTCGGGCTTGTCCCCGATCATGGCGAAGGGCCGGGCGCAATCGGGGCCATCGCTGCGCCCGAGATGGATTTCATAGCCCCTGCAGGTCTGTCCGGTGGCCAGATGAGTGGCCTCAACCTCGGTCAGGCGCTTGTCGGGGGTCATGACGGTGGTCACGTCCAGCAGGCCCAGCCCCGGATCGGTCCCCGCGGCCCCCTCGATCCCGTCAGGATCGGCGACAAAGCGCCCTAGCATCTGGTAGCCGCCGCAAATTCCCAGCACCCGGCCGCTGCGGCGGTGATGGGCAAGGATGTCGATGTCCCAGCCCTGCGCCCGCAAGAAGGCCAGATCGCCGCGCGTCGATTTCGTGCCGGGGATGATGACCAGTCCCGCATCCCCCGGAATCGCCTGACCGGGCTCCAGCATGGTCAGACGCACACCTGATTCCTGCGACAGCGGGTCGAGATCGTCGAAATTCGCGATGCGCGACAGGCGCAGGCAGACGATGTGCAGCCCGGCCCTAGTGTTCGCCGCAGGGCTGCGAATGTCCAGCGCATCCTCGGCGGGCAGCTTCCACGCATCCGGGAACCACGGGCAGACGCCGAAACCACGCCAGCCGGTCGCCGCCTCGATCAGGCGGTAGCCGTCATCGAACAGCCGCGGGTCGCCGCGAAAGCGGTTGATCAGAAAGCCCGAGATCTGCGCCGCATCCGCCGGGTCGATCACCGCCTGTGTGCCGACGATCTGCGCGATGACGCCGCCACGGTCGATGTCGCCCGCCAGCACCACCGGCACATCCGCCGCCCGCGCGAAGCCCATATTGGCAATGTCATTGCGGCGCAGATTGACCTCGGCCGGGCTGCCCGCGCCCTCGACCAGCACCAGATCATGGGCGGCGCGCAGGCGCTGATAGCTTTCCAGCACATAGCCCAGCAGCCGGGGCTTTACCTCGGCATAATCCCGCGCCCGGACCGAGGTCAGACGCTGGCCATGAACCACGACCTGAGCCCCGGTTTCAGACTCGGGCTTGAGCAGGATCGGGTTCATATCGGAATGCGGGGGCAGGCCGCAGGCCAACGCCTGCACGGCTTGCGCCCGGCCGATCTCGCCGCCGTCGCGGGTCACGGCGGCGTTGTTCGACATGTTCTGCGGCTTGAACGGGGCGACGGACAGACCACGTAACCGAGCGGCCCGACACAGCCCGGCCACCAGCAGGGACTTGCCGACATTGCTGCCGGTGCCCTGTATCATCAATGCGCGGCCCATCAGTGCCGCCCGGTCGGGTTGGCTTGCATCAGAACTCGACCCCCGGCTGTGCCTTGATGCCCGCGCGGAACGGGTGCTTGATCAGCGACATCTCGGTCACCAGATCGGCGGCCTCGATCAGCTCGGCCTTGGCATTGCGCCCGGTCAGGCAGACATGGGTCATGGGTGGCTTTTCGTGCAGAAGGAAATCCACCACCTCGGCCACGTCCAGATAGTCATAGCGCAGGGCGATGTTGATCTCGTCCAGCAGGACGAAGCGGATTTCGGGGTCAAGGATCTGCTCGCGCGCGATGCGCCAGCCGTTTTGGGCGGCGGCGATGTCGCGTTCGCGGTCCTGGGTTTCCCAGGTGAACCCCTCGCCCGAGACAAAGAACCGGCATTCCTGCGCAAAACGCGTCCGCAACAGTTCGCGTTCGCCGGTGTCGCGGCCGCCCTTGATGAACTGCACGACAGCGCAGGGCATGCCATGGGCGATGCAGCGCAGGACCATGCCAAAGCCCGATGACGACTTGCCTTTGCCCGGCCCGGTATGGACCATGATCAGGCCCTTTTCCCCGGTCTTTGACGCCATCATCTTGTCGCGCGCGGCCTTGATGCGCTTCATCTTTTCGGTGTGGCGCGTGGCGGTGTCGTCCATGTCGGGTTCCTTGCGCTTGACAGTCCTTGGCGGGCTGGACCATATCAGTCCCGCTGGTGCCTGTGCAAACAGGTGAAAAGGGAATGCGCAAGGCCGTCAGGCCCAGAGCGCAGCCGCCCCCGCGACCGTGAGTGGAAAGGGAGCCCATGGCCACTGGATGCATGCATCCGGGAAGGCAGGGCAACCGCCGGAGCAACCCTCCGAGATCCGCAAGCCGGGAGACCTGCCAGCCATGATGCATGTAACCGGACGGGGGTGTTCTGGTGTGGAGATAGGCAGCCTTTCCGGGCGGTTTCGTCACCATTTTCCCCTCGTCCGTCCTTCGGTGGGTGAGGATGATGACGATACGACCAAAGCCAGCCGAGTTGCTGGTCTGCACCTGCTGCAAGAACGCGGCTGACCCGGCGGTAACCGGCGAGGCCGTGCTGTCCAGCCTGTCCGAGGCGCTTGCCGGGACGATCACCGTCACCGGCGTGCAATGCCTGTCCAACTGCTCGCGCGGCTGCACCATCGCGCTGCGCGGCGCGGGGCGCTGGACCTATGTCTACGGCAATATCGACGCCTCGGCCCATCTGGAGGCGATCCGCGACGGCGCGGCCAGATATGTGCAGGCCCCCGACGGGCTGGTGCCATGGCGCGACCGCCCTCTGCATTTCCGCAAGAACTGCATCGCCCGCATTCCCCCCATGGAGACCGAATGAATGGCCAATCTTGAGAAACTTCCCGTCACCGTCATCACCGGCTTTCTGGGATCGGGCAAGACCACGCTGATCTCGCATCTGATGCGCAATCCCGGCGGCAAACGGCTGGCCGTGGTGGTCAACGAATTCGGCGAATTCGGTGTCGATGGCGACATCCTGAAAGGCTGCGCCATCCCGGAATGCCCGGCGGAAAACATCGTGGAGCTGGCCAATGGTTGCATCTGCTGCACCGTGGCCGATGATTTCATCCCGACCATCGAGACGCTGATGGCGCTTGATCCCCGCCCCGATCACATCCTGATCGAGACCTCGGGGCTGGCCTTGCCCAAGCCCCTGCTGCGCGCCTTTGACTGGCCCGCCATCCGCTCGCGTATCACCGTGGACGGCGTGATCGCGCTGGCCGATGCCGAGGCGGTGGCCGCGGGGCGTTTCGCGCCCGATATCGCGGCGGTCGACCGTCAGCGTCTGGCCGATGACAGCATCGACCATGAAACGCCGCTGTCCGAGGTGTTCGGCGATCAGGTGTCCTGCGCGGATATCGTGCTGCTGACCAAGCCCGACCTTGCCGGCCCCGATGGCGTGGCCCGCGCGCGTGAAGTGATCCTTGCCGAGGTGTCCCGCGCCCTACCGATCATTGAGGTTGCCGAAGGCGCGGTCGATCCGCGCGTGATCCTTGGCCTAGGTGCTGCGGCCGAGGACGATCTGGCCGCGCGCCCCTCGCATCACGACGGGGCCGATGATCACGAACATGACGACTTTGCCAGCGTGGTCATTGATATCCCCGAACTGTCGGACCCCGCGCCGCTGGTCGAACGGATCGAGGCGCTGGCGCGCGAGCAGAACATCCTGCGGGTCAAGGGTCATGTCGCCGTCACCGGCAAGCCGATGCGGTTGCTGGTTCAGGCGGTGGGTGCTCGGGTGCGCCATCAGTTCGACCGGGCATGGCGGCCGGATGAGGCGCGCCAAGGCCGGTTGGTCGTCATCGGAGAGCATCACGACATCGATGCGCAGGCGATCCGCGCCCTGCTGCTGCCGCAACCGCTGGACGCGTGACAGGGACCGCCCCGCATGCATGTCGTCTTCCGCGAAAGCCACGGGCTTGAGGAAACCGAGGTCCCCCGTGACCTTGGTCAAAGCCCTGCGGATATGGTCGTGCTGTCCTTCTCGGACAGCGACCTTGGCGCTTTCGCGGCGGCATGGCATGGCGCAGCAGGTCAGCTGCCGGGGCTGCGGCTGGCGAATATCGCCGCGCTGACCCATCCGGTTTCGGTCGATACCTATGTCGAGGCGACGCTTTCCGGTGCCAAGGCGATCCTGGTCCGGCTGATCGGCGGCACCGCCTATTGGCCCTATGGCTTGCAACAGATCGAGGCGCTGGCCCGCCGCAATGGCATCGCGCTGGCGGTCCTGCCCGCCGATGGTCGCCCCGATCCGCGGCTGGATGCGGCATCCACCCTTCCGGCCCCGGTGCTGGCACGGCTGGCTGCGCTTTGCGATTCCGGCGGCGCTGACGCGGCACTGACCGCTTTGGGCGTTCTGGCCAAGGCTGCGGGGCTGCCTGTCGCAGACACCGATGCCGCCCCGCCGCTACCGGAGCAAGGCTTCTGGACGCCGGAGGCGGGTGTCATGTCTGACGCGCAGCCGGACGACAGCCAGCCGTTGATCCTGATCCTGTTCTACCGCTCCTATCTGCTGGCGGGCGATCTGGACCCGATCGCGGCCCTGATCCGCAGCTTTCATACGCGCGGGTTTCGCGCCGTGACGATGTTCGTGCCGTCGCTGAAACATGCGGCGGCGGCATGGGTGGCGGGGCAGGTGGCGTACCTGCGCCCCGCTGCAATCGTCAATGCGACGGCCTTTTCCGCGCGGGGCGAGATGGGGGCATCGCCGCTGGATTCCGCAGGGGTGCCGGCGTTTCAGGTGGCGCTTGCGACCTCGGACCGGCAGGCATGGTGCGCTTCGGATCGCGGGCTGTCCCCCGCCGATCTGGCCATGCATGTGGTCATGCCCGAAGTGGACGGGCGCATCTTTGCCGGTGTCGCCTCCTTCAAATCGGCGGCGGCCCGCGATGCCGATCTGGAGTTTGCGCGGGTGATGCATCTGTCCGATCCCGAGCGCATCGCGGCCATCGCGGACCGGGTGGCGGGCTGGCATCGTCTGGCTGCGACCAGCGCCCCGCAGCGCCGGGTGGCCGTCGTCCTGTCCAGCTATCCGGGACGGGAATGGAACATGGCCCATGCGGTGGGGCTGGACGCCTTGGCCTCGGCCGAGGCGATCCTGCAGGACCTTGCGCAGGCGGGCCATGACATCCCGCCCGACAGCGAGCTGACCTCGCTGGCCAAGGCGCGCATTCACTGGCCGATGGCGGATTACCTTACCGCCCTGTCACGCCTGCCCGAAACGCTGCGCGACGCCCTTGCCGCCAGTTGGGGCGATGCCAAGGACGACCCGGATGCCACGCCCGCAGGCTTTGCCTTTGCAGCGCTCCGGCGCGGCAAGGCCATCATCGCCTTGCAGCCTGAACGGGGACAGCCCGGCCAACGTGCCGCCGAATATCACGACCTGTCCCGCGTCCCGCGCCATGGCTATGTCGCCTTTTACCTGTGGCTGCGGCAGCAGGCCGATGCGCTGGTCCATGTCGGCGCGCATGGCACGCTGGAATGGCTGCCGGGCAAATCCGTTGCCTTGGGACCGGATTGCTGGCCCGAGGCGCTGATCCGCGACCTGCCGGTGATCTATCCCTTCATCGTCAACGACCCCGGAGAGGCGGCGCAGGCCAAGCGGCGCATCGGTGCGGTCACGCTGGGTCATGTCCCGCCGCCGCAGCAGGTTTCGGGCACGCCGCATCGACTGGCGCGGCTGGAGGCGCTGCTTGACGAGTTCTCGAATGCCGACGGCCTTGATCCGAAACGCCGCGACCGCCTGACCGGGGATATCCTTGATGAGGCGGCACGCGCGGGACTTGATATCGCGGGCGACGCCAGCTCGATCCCCGACATCGACCGCTTTGTCTGCGATGTGAAGGACAGCCAGTTCGGCGACGGGTTGCATGTCTGGGGGCGCGCGCCCGACCGGTCAGACGACCTGACCCGCACCTGTGCCAAGGCTGAACGCCAATCCCTGCTTGACGCGCTGGCCGGACGGCGGATCGAGCCGGGGCCGGCAGGCTCGCCTTGGCGCGGACGCCGGGACGTGCTGCCGACCGGGCGCAATCTGTACACGACCGATCCGCGCAGCCTGCCCAGCCGCGCGGCCTATGCGCAAGGTGGGCTGCTGGCCGATGAGCTGGTGCGGCGGCATCTGCAGGATCATGGCGACTGGCCGCGCGGCATCATCCTTGACCTGTGGGGCTCGGCCACGATGCGCACGGCGGGCGAGGAATTTGCCATGGCGCTGGTCCTGCTGGGCGTTCGCCCGATCTGGGACGCGGGCAGCGAGCGGGTCTCGGGCATCGAGATCCTGCCGATCGCGGAACTCGACCGGCCCCGGCTTGACGTGACCCTGCGCATCTCGGGGCTGTTCCGCGACCTGTTCCCGACGCTGACCGCGCTGTTCCAGCAGGCGGTGCGGGCGCTGGCCGCACGCGACGAAAGCCCGGATTGGAACCCCTATAGCGGTCAAGACCTGGCCCGGGTTTTTGCTCCTGCTCCGGGCAGTTTCGGTCTGGGGATGGGTGAATTTCTGGGCGATTACTCTGAAACCGGTCGCCGCAAGGCGGGCGAGGCATGGCTTGCCGCCTCAAGCTGGGCAGTGGATGGCGACCGGGTCACGCATGACCCGAAGGGCATCGCAATGCGTGTCCGCAGCGCGGATGCCTTTGTCCATGTGCAGGACCTGCCCGAAACCGACCTGCTGCTGGCCGAGGATTATGCCGCGCATGAGGCGGGCGTCGCCGCAGCGATGTCGGTCACCGGGGGCAAGGCGGCGCTGCTGCATCTGGACGCGACCGATCCGACGCGCCCCCGCGCCCGCAGCCTGCCCGAGGAAATCGCCCGCGTCACCCATGCCCGCGCCGCGCATCCGGGCTGGATCGCGGGCATGCGGCGGCACGGTTTTCGCGGCGCGGCCGAAATCGCGGCGACCTTGGAAAACATGGCCGCCTTTGCGCATCTGGCGGGCGTGGTCCCCTCGGCGCTGTTCGACCTGTATTGGGACGCGACGCTGGGGGATGGCGCGGTCGCGGGTTTTCTGCGGGACGCGAACCCGCAGGCCTTCGACGCCATGCAGCAACGCTTCGCCGAATTGCACGCGGCAGGGCTGTGGCTGACCCGCCGCAATTCGATCCTTGCCACGATGGAGGGACGGCCATGACCGCGCCCCTTATTCGCGGCTGGTGCCCCGGCGCGCGGCGACCGATGATGGCGGGCGACGGGCTGGTGCTGCGGGTCCGGCCACCGCTGGGCGAACTGACCCCGGCTCAGGCGACGGGTTTGGCCGATCTGGCGCAGTTGCATGGCAATGGCCTGATCGAGATGACCAGCCGCGCGAACCTGCAATTGCGCGGGTTGTCCGACGACGCCCATGCCCTGCTGATCGAGGCGCTGGCCGGGTTGGACTTGCTGGATGCCGATGTTCAGGTCGAGGCCCGGCGCAATATCGTGCTCGACCCGTTTCGGCCTGTCGGGCCGGGTGTGCAGAACCGCATCGCGGCGGGGCTGATGCAGGGGCTGGCCCTGCCGGAATTCGCGGCCCTTCCGTCGAAATTCGGCTTTGTCGTGGATGCTGGCCCGCAGCGCCAGTTGGCCCGGATCAGCGGCGATATCCGCATTGAGTCCCGTCGCGACGGGTTGATCCTGCGCGCGGATGGCAGCCCGATGGGACGGCTTGTGCCCGATGCGGAAACGGCGGTGCGGCTGGCGCTGGATCTGGCGCGGTGGTTCACCGCCTCGGGTGGCGTGGGTTCGGATGGCAGGGGGCGCATGGCCCGGCATCTGGGGCAGGGCGCAATCCTGCCTGCGGATCTGGACGGCACGCATTCGCCCCATGCCACGGCAGCGACGCCAGTGCCGGGTCGGCAGGCCGGGGGGCTATGCCTTGGGGTGGCTTTCGGGCTGCTTCCGGCCCAAGCCCTGCGTCAGCTTGCGGCAAGCGGGGCTCCGGTTCTGCGCATTACCCCGTGGCGGATGATCTTTCTGCCGGGGGTGGCGGCCACCAGCGTCCCCGAAGGCATGATCCAAGATCCCGCCGACCCGATCCTGCGGGTTCAGGCCTGCACGGGGGCGCCGGGTTGCCCGCAGGCCAATATCGCGACGCGTGATCTGGCGCGGGAGCTTGCCGCATCGCTGCCGTCTTGGGCGCGGTTGCATGTCTCGGGCTGCGCCAAGGGTTGTGCCCAGCCGGGGCCTGCCGATTTCACGCTGCTGGGCGGATCGGGCGGGTTTGACCTGATCAGGAACGGTGCGGCTTGGGACCCACCCACGCATCGCGCGCTGTCTCTGGCGCAAATCCACGAAATTCTGGGCGGATGAAACATGCCATATAGCTATGAAACCGATGGCGCGGCGATCTATGCCGAAAGCTTCGCGACGATCCGGGCCGAGGCCCGCCTTGACCGCTTCGATGTCGATGAGGAAAGGGTGGCGGTTCGCATGATCCACGCTGCCGGGCTGGTCGGGCTGGAGGAGCAGATCCGCTTTTCCCCCGGCATGGTGGCCCGCGCGCGGCAGGCTTTGCAGGGCGGCGCGCCGATCCTTTGCGATGCGCGCATGGTCAGCGAAGGCGTGACCCGCCCGCGCCTGCCCGCCGGAAACGAGGTGATCTGCACCTTGCACGCCCCCGAGGTTGCCGGTCTGGCCACTCAGCTTGGCACGACCCGTTCCGCCGCCGCGCTGGAACTGTGGCGGCCGCATCTGGACGGCGCGCTGGTCGCCATCGGCAATGCGCCGACGGCGCTGTTCCATCTGCTGGAGATGCTCGAGGACCCCTCCTGCCCGCGCCCCGCGGCGATCATCGGCTGCCCGGTCGGCTTTGTCGGTGCCGCGGAATCCAAACAGGCGCTGTGGGACGCGCAGCCCGCGCCCTGCGTCATCGTCAAGGGCCGCTTGGGCGGCAGCGCCATCACCGTCGCCGCCATCAACGCCATTGCGAGCCGCGCGGAATGACCTGCGGCACCATCCACGGCGTCGGCCTTGGCCCCGGCGACCCCGAGTTGATGAGCGTGCGCGCCGACCGGCTGCTGCGAGGCGCGCGCCACGTCGCCTATTTCCGCAAGGCCGGGCGACCGGGTCGGGCGCGCGGCATCGTCAACGGCATGCTGCGCCCCGATGCCATCGAATTCGCGATGGAATATCCGGTCACGACCGAGATCGCGCTGGACGATCCCGCCTATAATCAGGCCCTTTCCGGCTTCTATACGGAAGTCACCGCGCATCTGGTCGCCTTGGCCCAGACGGGTGAGGATGTGGTCGTGCTGTGCGAAGGCGATCCCTTCTTCTACGGCTCGTTCATGCATTTGCACGCCCGGTTGCAAGGCCGGGTTCCGGTTCATGTCGTGCCCGCGATCACCGGCATGTCGGCGGCATGGACCGTCACCGGCATTCCGGTGACATGGGGCGATGATGTGCTGACCGTCCTTCTGGGCACCATGTCTGAATTGGATCTGGCCCGGCGCATGTCCGACGCCGATGCCATCGTGGTGATGAAGGTCGGGCGCAACCTGCCCAAGGTGCGCCGCGCGCTTGAACTGGCAGGCAAGCTTGACCGCGCCTGGCTGGTCGAATGCGCCAGCATGGAGGCCGAGCGCGCCATCCCCCTGGCCGAGGCGGGTGAACGAACCGTGCCCTATTTCTCGATCGTGATTGTCCATGGACAGGGGCGGCGGCCATGAGCGGTTGGCTGGTCATCGCCGGTCTGGGGCCGGGCGATCCGCGCATGATCACGCCGGAAGTCACGGCGGCACTGAATGAGGCCACCGAGATCGTCGGCTACATCCCTTATGTGCGACGCATTGCCCCGCGCGCCGGGCTGGTGCTGCACGAAAGCGACAACCGGGTCGAACTTGACCGCGCCCGGCATGCGCTGGCCATGGCGGACAGTGGCCGTCGCGTCGTCGTCGTCAGTTCGGGCGATCCCGGCGTTTTCGCCATGGCCTCGGCCGTGTTCGAGGCGCTGGAGGCCGGGCCGCAGGCATGGCGCGATCTGGATATCCGCGTCCTGCCCGGTGTGACTGCAATGCTGGCGGCGGCGGCACGGGCTGGCGCCCCCCTTGGTCATGATTTCTGCGCGATAAACCTGAGCGACAACCTGAAGCCTTGGGACCTGATCGCGCGCCGATTGCGGCTGGCGGTCGAGGCGGATTTCGCCATCGCGCTTTACAACCCCCGCTCGAAAGCCCGCCCCGAGGGCTTTGCCCGCACATTGGGCATCCTGCGCGAATGCTGTGAACCGGGAAGGGTGCTGATTTTCGCCCGCGCAGTCTCGACGCCGGATGAGGAACTGACGGTGGTCAGCCTGTCTGACGCACGCCCCGAGATGGCCGATATGCGCACCGTGGTTCTGGTCGGGTCCTCCGCCACTCGCGTGATCCGGCGTGGCGGCGCGCCCATCGTCTATACGCCGCGTTCGGTGCCAGCATGATACCAGCGCAGCACCGCATCGACCTCATGCACTTCCGTCACCGGGGGCAGCGTCGGACGCTCGATCATCAACACTGGCAGGTTCAGCGACCGCGCGGCCTCGATCTTGGCATAGGCTCCGCCGCCGCCGGAATTCTTGGATACGACGATGTCGATTCCATGCGTCCGCATGAGGGCGCGGTCACCCTCGGCCCGGTAAGGTCCGCGATCGACGATGACCTGCGCATTGGGCAGCGGCAAAGGGTCCACGGGAGGATCGACCAGTCGCAGCAGATAGAAATGCTGGGGATTTCCGGCGAAATCGGACAGGTGCTGCCGCCCCACCGCCAGCATCACCCGCCTTGCCGGTCCCTCCAGCGCGGTAGAGGCCGCCGAAATGTCGGGAACGTGGGTCCAGCGATCACCATCAACCGGTTGCCATGGCGGACGGGTCAGCCGGATCAGCGGCACGTCGGTTTCGGCGCAGGCCGCGACCGCATTGGCGCTGATCCGCGCCGCAAAGGGATGGGTGGCGTCGACGACATGGCTGTATCCGCCGTCGGCAATGTGGTGGGCCAGCCCCTCGGCTCCGCCAAAGCCGCCCACGCGATGCGGCAGGGGCTGGGGACGGGGGCTCTCGACCCGTCCGGCCAGCGAGATGGTGCCGATCATGCCCGCATCGGCCATGCGCCGCGCCAGTTCGCGCGCCTCGGTCGTCCCGCCCAGGATCAGGACATTGAAACGCATGGCTAGAACTCCGTGGCTGACCATTCTTGGCGTCGGCGAAAATGGACCGGAAGGCCTGTCCCCTGCAAGCCATGCGGCGCTGGCTTCGGCCGAGATCGTCATGGGCCCGCCCCGGCATCTGGGCCTGCTTCCCGATCTGGCGGCCGAAAGGATCGTCTGGCCCGTGCCTTTCGCGGACGGCTTGCCGGTGCTGATGCGGGTCCGGGGACGTCGTGTGGTGGTTCTGGCCTCGGGTGATCCGTTCTGGTTTGGGGCGGGCAGCGTGATTGCGCGCGAACTGGAGCGCGACGAATGGCAGGCGATCCCCGGCCCCTCGACCGTTTCGCTGGCGGCGTCGCGGCTGGGTTGGCCGCTTGAACAGGTGGTCTGCCTTGGCCTGCACGCCGCGCCGCTGACTCGGATGCGCCCGCATCTGGCGGCTGGGACCAAGGCTATCGTGCTGCTGCGCGACGGCGCGGCGGTCCGGGAACTGGGTCACTATCTGGCGGATCTGGGTTTCGGAGACAGTCAGATAGCGGTGCTCGAGGCGCTTGGCGGGCCGCGGGAAAGGGTCACCCGGCTGGCAGCGCATCAGGTCGATAGACAGGATTTCCAGCATCCCGTGGCGGTGGCGCTGGAATGTGCGGGGGCGGGGCAGGCGCTGCCCAGATGCTCGGGGATCGCGGATGAGTTTTTCGAAAGCGACGGCCAGATCACCAAGCGCCCGGTCCGGGCGCTGGCGTTGTCGGCGCTGGCGCCGAAGCCGGGAGAATTGCTGTGGGATATCGGCGGCGGCTCGGGGTCGATCGGGATCGAATGGCTGCTGGCCGATCCCGCGACCTCGGCGATCAGCATCGAGCCGCGCGCCGACCGGGTCGCGCGTATGCTGGGCAATGCGGACCGGCTGGGGGTCGACCGGCTTAGCGTCATTCACGGTGCCGCCCCCGAGGCATTGCAGGCGCTGCCCCTGCCGCAGGCGGTCTTTGTCGGCGGCGGTCTGTCCGCTGCGCTTCTGGAACATCTCGCGCATCTGCCCCGTGGCACGCGGTTGGTTGCCCATGCGGTGACCTTGGAATCCGAGGCGCTGCTGGTCGATTGGCAGGCCCGGTTGGGCGGTGATCTGATGAAGATCGCACTGGCAAGGGCCGTGCCGCTTGGCAGCAAGCGGGCATGGGACGCGGCCTATCCGGTCGTTCAGTGGAGCGTCACCCTGTGATCGTCGCGGGATTTGGATTTCGCGCTTCGGCCTCAATGGCCAGCCTGTCCGATGCGCTGACGCGCGCCTTGGGCGGGGGTACGGTCGACCGGCTGGCGACCGCCGACGACAAATCGACGGCCCGGTGTTTTCAGAACTTCGCCGCCGCATCAGGCATTCCGGCAATCGGGATAACGCCTGACCTGATCGCCGTGCAACTTGCGCCGACCCGCTCGCCCGCCTCACTGCAGGCGCGGGGGACGGGCAGTCTGGCCGAGGCGGCGGCATTGGCCGCTGCCGGTCGAAACGCGCGGCTGATCGGGCCGCGCGTCATTTCGGGCGACCGCCTCGCCACCTGCGCCATAGCCATAGGAGAAGGCCCATGACCGTGCATTTCATCGGAGCCGGTCCCGGCTCTCCCGACCTGTTGACGTTGCGCGGGCGCGATATCATCGCGGCCTCGCCGGTCTGCCTATATGCTGGATCGCTGGTCCCCGAGGCGGTGCTGTCCCATTGCCCGCCCGGTGCGCGGATCGTGAACACCGCGCCGCTGGATCTGGATGCGATCATGGCCGAGATCAGCGCCGCCCATGACAAGGGGCATGATGTGGCGCGGCTGCATTCGGGCGATCTGTCGGTCTGGTCGGCGATGGGCGAACAGATCCGCCGCCTGAACGCGTTGTGCATCCCCTATACGGTGACGCCGGGCGTGCCGTCCTTTGCAGCGGCGGCGGCAGCGCTTGGCGCAGAACTGACCCTGCCGGGGGTGGCGCAATCGGTGGTGTTGACGCGGACCTCGGGGCGGGCCTCGTCCATGCCGCCTTCCGAGACGCTGGCCGCCTTTGGCGCGACCGGGGCGACGCTGGCGCTGCATCTGTCGATCCAGAACCTGTCGCGGGTGACAGCCGAGTTGATCCCACATTACGGCGCGGATTGCCCGGTCGCCGTGGTCTGGCGCGCAAGCTGGCCCGATGAGCGCATTGTTCGTGCGACACTGGCGACGATCGAGGCCGAGATCGGGCAGGGGATCGAGCGGACGGCGCTGATCCTTGTCGGGCACGCGCTGGGGTCCGGCGATTTTCAGGAAAGCCGCCTTTATGCGCCGGATTACGACCGCCGCTATCGCCCGCAATCCGTCGCCAGCCCGTGGGCCGGTTGGAGCGAAGGCGATGACTGATCGCGGCTGGCCACCGGGGCTGATGATCTCGGCCCCGGCTTCGGGGACGGGCAAGACGACGGTGATGCTGGGGCTGCTGCGGGCGCTGACTGATGATGGTCTGGTGGTGCAGCCCTTCAAGTCGGGGCCGGATTACATCGACCCGGCCTTTCACCGCGCTGCCAGTGGCCGCGCCTCGTTCAATCTGGACAATTGGGCGATGGGTGAAGGGTTGTTCGGTGCAATTGCCGCGCGGGCGGCAGGGGCCGATATCTGCGTGGCCGAAGGCTCGATGGGGCTGTTCGACGGCGTGGCCAGCCGAGGGCTTGGCGGTTTCGGCTCCAGCGCGGAGACTGCGCGGGCGATGGGCTGGCCGGTGGTGCTGGTGATTGACGTGAGCGGGCAGGCACAATCGGCGGCGGCGACGGCATTGGGTTTTGCCCGTTATGCCGCCGACCTGACCATTGCCGGGGTAATCCTGAACCGGGTGGCCAGCCCCCGGCATGAAAGGCTGGTCCGGCTGGGAATGGAGCAGGCGGGCCTGCCGGTGCTTGGCGCGCTGCCCCGGCGCGGCGACCTGACCCTGCCCGAGCGTCATCTGGGCCTGATCCAAGCGGTCGAGCATCCCGATCTGGAAACCGCCATCGCCGGATACGCGGCCTTCCTGCGCCAGCATGTCGACCTAAGCGCGATCATTGCCGCCGCGCGGGGCAGCCAACCGCCGCAAGCTGGCCGGGGACCACGCCCCCCGGCACAGCGCATCGCCCTTGCCCGTGATGCGGCCTTTTCCTTCACCTATCCGCATCTGCTGGAAGGCTGGCATGAGGCCGGGGCCGAGATCCTGCCGTTTTCCCCCTTGGCGGATGAAGCCCCGGATGCCGGGGCCGATCTGGTCTGGCTTCCGGGCGGCTATCCGGAACTGCATGCCGGGCGGCTGGCTGCGGCCACGCGTTTCCTTGACGGGCTGCGGCAACATGCCCTGACAAGGCCGGTGCATGGCGAATGCGGGGGCTACATGGTGCTGGGACAGGCTTTGGTGGACAGCCAAGGGGTGACGCATCCCATGGCGGGGCTGCTGGGTCTGGTCACTTCCTATCAGCAGCGCAGGCTGCATCTGGGCTATCGCCGCGCGGTCCTTTCCACGGCCATGCCCGGCCATCTGGCGGGCGCGGTTCTGCGCGGGCACGAATTCCATTACTCGACCATCCTTGAACAGCCTGACAGCGCCCTTGCGGCGGTCTTTGATGCCGACGGATCGCCCGTGGCCGAGACCGGATCGCGACGCGGCAACGTCACCGGCACATTCTTTCATCTTATCGCAACGGAAGGAGGCTGACCGGCAACACATGACCACCGATCATCTTCGGTGCCGCCCTCGGGCGGCTGAAAAGGGAACCGGGTGCAAGACCCGGACTGCCCCCGCAACTGTAAGCGGAGAGCGGAGCGGAACAACCACTGGCCCCAACGCCGGGAAGGACCGACCCCCGCCTTGACCCGCAAGTCAGGAGACCTGCCGACGATGAAAAATCCTTGCCGCGCGATGCGGCGCAATCGCCGCCGGAGGGGCGGCACAGATACAGGATGACTGACATGCATATCGAACCCGGAATCGTAGACGGGGCCAAGATGGTCCTGGCCTATGGCACGGCCGCCGCTGCCGCCGCCTATACCGTCAAACTGGCGCTGGATGATCTGAAGCATCACCACGCCGGCTCCTTCGCGCTGCGCAGCGTGATCGGGGCCGCCACCACCTTTGTCTTTTTCGAGATCCTGCCGCATTTCCCCGTCGGCATCTCCGAGGTGCACTTTATCCTTGGCACGACGCTGTTCCTGATCTTTGGAGCGGCGCCTGCGGCACTGGGTCTGGCCTTGGGCCTGCTGGTGCAGGGGATGTTCTTTGCCCCGACCGATCTGCCGATGTATTTCGTGAACGTGACGACGCTGCTGATGCCGCTTTTCGTGATCGATACTCTGGCGCGTCGGGTCATTCCCGCCGACACCGCCTATGTCGATCTGAAATATGCCGATGTGCTCAAGCTGTCGCTGGCCTATCAGGGCGGCGTGGTGGTCTGGGTGGCCTTCTGGGCGATCTACGGCCACGGGTTCGGGGCCGAGAACATGGCCTCGATCGTCAGTTTCGGTGCCGCCTACATGCTGGTGGTGCTGATTGAACCCGTCGCCGATCTTGTCGCGCTGGCGCTCGCCAAGGCGCTGCGCCCCTCGGGCCAGACGGCGCTGGTGACACGCAGGCTTTACGCGGCCTGAACGCGGCTTCAACCAGGGGGCGGGCCGTGTCGGGTCCGCCCCATTCCCAAGGAGTGACGGATGCAGGAACTGTGGCTTGTCGGTATTGGCACGGGCAATCCCAGCCATGTAACGCTGGAGGGGGTTCAGGCCCTGCGCGAGGCCGATCTGATCCTGATCCCCCGCAAAGGCGCGGGCAAGGAGGATCTGGCGCATCTGCGTCACCAGATCCTGCGGGATTGCGGCGCGGCGGGCAAGGTCGTCGAATTCGACATGCCGCAGCGGGATGCGGCACTGCCCTATGGTCAGCGGGTTGAGCGGTGGCACGACCAGATTGCGACGATCTGGGCGCAAACGGTCAAGGATGCAGGGCGCAGCGGGCCGGTCGCGCTGCTGGTCTGGGGCGATCCGGGGCTATATGACAGCACGCTGCGGATTGCCGGACGCCTGGACCCAAAACCGCGGCTGCGGGTCGTTCCGGGCATTACCGCCCTTCAGGCGCTGACGGCTGCGCATGCCATTCCCTTCAATACTGTCAATGGTGCGGTGACGGTGACGACGGGCCGCCAATTGCGCGATCACGGCTGGCCCAAGGGGGCCGAGACCATCGTTGTCATGCTGGACGGCGAATGCAGTTTCCAAATGCTTGATCCCGAGGGGCTGACCATCTGGTGGGGCACCTTCCTTGGCATGTCCGAGCAGATCCTTGAGGCTGGCGCGCTGCACGAGGCAGGCCCTCGCATCATCGCACGCCGCGCCGAGGCGCGTGAGCGTCATGGCTGGATCATGGACACCTATCTGCTGCGGCGATCTGTCGGACAGTCGGGTGCGTACTGACGATAGCGCGGTGTCTTCGCCTTGTGGCCGGACCGAAGCCCTTCTCAGGCCATGTTTCGTGTCGCGCATTTATCGTATTTGGTGGGTGCGACACGACAAGGCTGACTTCCTGAAGGAGTGGCCCGAACGCAGCGCGATGGCTTCTTTCTGCTCGGCGCGGGGCTGGGCGTGGCCGGGGCAGAAAGAGGGTCTTGTTGGCCGCTTCGTAATCAATGTTGTTGTGCAGATAGGTCGAACCGCAGATCAACACGCGATCAACCGGCTTCGGCAGGGGTCTGCCGAAACTGACGCGAACGATGTCGCCGAAGGAGACCGCACGCAATATTGCCGCTCATACCAGCATGTCGCCATCGTTCGGCTTCCACTTCGGCGTCCGCATGTCCGGGTAGGTCGTTATTCGATGAATGATTGAAATGAACAAGCGCTGTCTTTATAGTCTCAGCCCTATTTTTGGCTACGTACAGAGGCATTAATTTTAAATGACCTTGGTCATCCGTTTATGTGATCTACCTATACAACTATATCGTTTCAATTCCGTCCGTTTTCATAAGGTTGTGGAAGTTATCGTCCTTATTAATTACTTGCGCGACGCGCGATTTTTTCGACCTAGTGACACTTATTTTGGTTGATAATTGGTGAATTGAAAAGATTAACAGTATTATTGAGTTACCAAAAAGATGATTATTGAGCGGGCATTACTCGCTTGTCGATCCGACCTAACAAGTGCTTGACCCGTTCAGAATGCCGTGCGTGCCAGCAAGTCATCTGGAAAGCACCGGGTTCCGGATGGGCATCATGTAGGTTTTCGGCTGCGAAGTTGTGCTCCTGGACTTGATGCGGCGCTTTACTGATCGCGATCGCTTCTTGAGGGTGGCCAGACTCGGGGCCAGACAAACGTGGCCGGCATGTCCGGTTCGTGCGATCTTTCGGACCAATGGCGTGGCGGGCATCGGGCTCGGAATGCAGTTGACTTGCATCATGGAGAAGAGGCTGCCGACTCGTAACAAATCGCTGCTGAAACTGCGCAGTTTCTGCGCATTTGTCTGCGATCTGGCGCGGTAAGCCATCATTCTGATGTCGAATTCGGCACGACAAAATTTTTCTTCATAAAGAAAACAATTCACCCAAGGGAAACTGCCCAGAGGATGGAAACCTGTCCCTCATCGTTTCTGTGATGCTCACAATGAGGGTAAGCCATGAACCTGAAGACAGCCTCTCCGGCCTTGCTTGTGGCCGCATTTCCCGTGATCGGCAATGCGCAGGAGGTTGCCCCCACGCTTAGCGCCGGGGATACCGCTTTTGTCGCGACATGCGCGCTGATCGTCATGCTGATGATGCTGCCGGGACTGGGCCTGTTCTATGCGGGCATGGCGCGCAGCAAGAACGTGCTGTCGGTGCTGACCCAGATATTGGCCTCGATCGCGCTGATCTGCGTGTTGTGGACGGCCTATGGTTACTCGCTGACTTTCGACGGAGAGAGCCCGCTGAATGCCGTGATCGGCGGCACTTCGAAGCTGTTCCTGGCCGGTATCACCACGGACAGTCTGGTCGGGACGATCCCTGAATACCTCTACATGCTGTTCATGATGATGTTTGCGGCCATCACGCCCCCGATCATCGTGGGCGCCTTTGCCGAGCGGATGAAGTTCGCGGCGGTACTGATCTTCATGGGGATCTGGCTGACCATCAACTATATCCCGATGGCCCATATGGCCTGGGGAGGTGGTTGGGTCTTCAATGTCGGCGTGCAGGATTTCGCGGGTGGGAATGTCGTCCACCTGAACGCAGGCATCGCGGCACTGGTCTGCGCGCTGGTTCTGGGGCCGCGCAAGGGTTACGGCACACAGATGATGGCCCCCCACAACCTGACCATGACCTATACCGGGGGTGCGATGCTGTGGGTCGGCTGGCTGGCCTTCTGCGGTGGTTGTGCGCTGGCGGCGAGCGGATTTGCCACCCTCGTCATGCTGAACACCATGCTGGGCGGTGCAGGCGGTGCGCTTGGCTGGATGGCCGTCGAATGGTTTCATCGCAAGCGCCCCAGCACCTTTGGCCTGCTCTCGGGCACGATCGCTGGTCTGGTCGCCATTACCCCGGCCTGTGGTTTCGTCGGACCGGGCGGTGCCATTGCCATTGGCTTCCTGGTGACGCCCTTCTGCGTTCTCTTTGTTGAATCCGTGAAGCGGCGCTTTGGCTACGACGATTCCTTCGATGTCTTTGGCGTGCATGGCGTCGCGGCCTTTGTCGGCGGCATCCTGACGGTGATCTTCGCGTCACCCGGTCTGGGCGGTCTTGGCTATGCCGAAGGGCGCAGCATGCTGTCGCAAATGGTGCCGCAGGTCTCGATCATGGGCTTCAGTATTCTGGTTTCGGCAGTCACGACCTTCATTGCGCTGAAGGCGGCGGATCTGCTGGTCGGCTTGCGCGTCGATCAGGAAACCGAGTTCGAAGGTCTCGATACCGGCGAGCATGGCGAGGTCGGATACCGTCTGGGCGATGGCGTCTATGGCGGCGCACCGGTGCCGCTGCATGAGGCGCAGCCGGTGCTGCAACCCGCCATGTCGGTCAGTAAGCAGCATTGACACAGGCGATAGGGTTTTGCTCCGGGCGTCACGCGCCCGGAGTTTTCATTTGCTTTGCGGATAGGTGATGATCGACAGATAGCGCGCCGGCAGCGCGATCAGATCCACCGGACCATGCGGTGCATCGGCGTCGAAAAGCAGCGTGTCACCGGGCTCGAGTTGGTAGACCTGCTCGCCATGGCGATAGCCGACCACCCCTTCGAGCATATAGAGCAACTCGATCCCCTCATGCTGGAACATGGGGAAACGGTCGCTCTCGGTGGTTAGGGTGATCATGTAGGGTTCAACCACGACGCCGGAGTTGTTTGAGCCGATATGGCCAAGCAAATGGTATTGATGACCGGCGCGGGTTCCGGCCCGCTCGATCTCGACCCCCTGATCGGCCTTCACATGCATGGCGCCACGGGGCTCGGCATAGCCCGAAAACAGCTGCATCAGCGGGACGCGCAACGCGTTCGCCAAGGATTGCAGGGTGGTCAGCGAGGGAGAGATCACCCCGTTTTCGATCTTGGACAGCATGCCGGTCGAAATCCCCGTCTGCACCGAGAGATCCGCGACGGTCATCCGCTGGCGTTTGCGCAAATCGCGCACGACGCGACCGATCGCAACCTCCAGATTGCGTTCGGGGGTGTCGCGCAAAGCATGCGGATTCTGGGTCAATTTCTCGACATTCTTGGCCATTCTGCGTTCCTGTATTTCCTGCCAGGAAACTTACAATTTATCTGAATGGCGGACAATTGCCGACTGGCCCGTGGGCGTTTCGGTACTTACCCCATTCTTTCGCTGGCATAGCTTCCGGGTGATGCGGGGAAGATGACGGTCTTGTTGCCGTTGAGGAAGGACCGGCGATGGATATGGGCATGGATGGCGCGGG
>NZ_JACVAW010000022.1:0-57315 GCF_014851995.1 Paracoccus sp. PAR01 | reverse complement strand
TATCACAATGCCCAGGCCGAGAGTTTCATGAAGACCCTGAAGGTCGAGGAGGTCTATCTCGCCGGATACGAAACTTTCGCCGATGTCGCCCGCCGGTTGCCGGTCTTCATCGAGCAGGTCTACAATATCCGAAGACTGCATTCAGCCCTCGGCTACCGCCCACCCGAGGAATTCGAAACGCTAATCGCTCAGAAGGCGGCTTAGTTCGATGAAGTCCCGTGGTCCAGCCTGAGGGGGTAAATCCAATGGTGGCTCAAATATTTGCATTTTCTCTGTAGTCAGAGGTGATTGATGCGGATCGCAAATCGTTTCGTCTTGCGGCCTGAATTCGCCAGAGGTTCTCCACATAATATATTTCTAGAACGCCAAATATAATATCCATTTGACCGTGATCCGGGCCGAGATTGTACTTGCGCATGCAGAGATAAAATACTCGAGGGGATTCTTCCTGGATGGGCATCCTTGAGAAACTTCGGCGGGATGTACTTAAGGTGGTTCCTGAGGGGTATTTCAGAGAGGCAATAGAAATTTTGCGCACAACCGGTTGATAGGGTGGCGTTAACGCGGATTTTCTTGATTGAAGTGTTGGCGAGCCAGTTTGAGGTTTCCGTATCCGAATTTGATAACGGTTTGCGACACGCAAACTCAGCCCTAATCGCTTTGGGGTGGTCGATTTCGCTTCAGCGTTAGAAAGATAACCGCTATCTCAGACCTGATTGCAGGCCGCGTGCTGTTGATGGGTAATCAATCCCCAACCAGGCCGGTGAAATTCAATTTATAGCGGTCACGGCAAGCTTTCTGCGCATACAGTTCTTGGGCTGGTGCTGGATAAAATAGTCCCAGAGAAACTCAATGGCGTAGCGCCTAGCGGCGCTGCAACTGCCGGAAGGCGGCCGAGGCGCCCCAGCCGGCGGCGACGGCGATGGCAAGCGACATGAAGCCATAGAGGAAGGGCTGTTCCAGCGCGAGACGGTAGAGCCAGCGCTCCAGCCCGACCTTGCGCACCTCGATCGGTGCGCGGAACGTGTCCATTACCTTGCCGTCGCGGACGAGAAAGATGCGGGTGCCGTAAAGCCCCTCAATCAGGTTCGCGGGCAGGCGGACATCGGCGCGAAACAGCGTCTGTTCGGCGACGGTGACCGCACCATCATCCAGCCGGTACAGATCGTGATCCTCGCGCAGGCGGACCAGCGCCTCGGTATAGGGCACGACATCTTCGACCTCGGATGCGCCGGCAAAGGCGCGGATCGCCTGCGGGACCGAGATGCGGTAGCGGCTGTCCTCATCCGGGTTCAGGATGCGTTCCAGCGGCCGCGTCGTCGCCACGACATAGAAATTCGGGGCCGAGGCCACGCCGACCTTGCCGGTATTAACCCAGATGCCAAAGCGCCGCTCCTTGTGACGGACGGTGACGGGGCGGGCAGGTCCCTCGACCGTGACGATCACGTCCAGCGGTTCGGTGGTGGGGATCGGCGTCTCGCGCTTGATCGCGCCATAGATGATGATGTCCGAGCCGTCGAAACTGGTGGTGATGTCCACGTCGTCCCGCGACAGGTCCGCGACGATGCGCTCTGGCGGCGGCGCGGGCGGCCCGTCTTGCGCGGCCAAGGGCAGGGCGGATGCGATCAGCAGGGCGAGGGCGCGTAGGATCATCCCACCACCCCCGGCGTCAGTGAATACAGGTCGTCCGGCTTCAGGAACAGGTCCAGCGCCAGCTTGCCGCAGACCGCCAGCACCAGAAGCGCCAGCAGGATGCGCAACTGCTCGGCCCGGAGTTTCGCTCCAAGGGTCGTGCCGAACTGCGCACCGACCACGCCGCCCACGATCAACAAAACGGCCAGCATGACGTCGACGGTGTTGGACGATACGGCGTGCATCAGAGTGGTATAGGCCGACAGAAAGGTAATCTGGAACAACGAGGTCCCGATCACGACCTTGGTCGGCATGCCCAGCAGGTAGATCATCGCCGGGACCATGATGAAGCCGCCGCCGACCCCCATCAGTGCGCCCAGCACACCCACCGCTGCACCAACCATCAGTACTGGAATCGCGCTGATATACAGACCCGAGGCGCGGAACTTGACCTTCAGCGGCCAGCGATGAACCCAACCATGCTGGTTGCGGCGCATCGGCTTGATCGGGCCGCTTTTCCGGGATCGATGCAGCGCGCGCAGGCTTTCCTGCAGCATCATCGCCCCGATCAGGCCCAGAAAGACCACGTAGCATAACTGCACGACCAGATCGACCTGACCCAGCCGCTGCAGCTTGTTGAACAGGATCACCCCGAAGGACGATCCGACCAGCCCGCCCGCCAGCAGAACCCAACCCATGCGGAAATCGACGGTCTTGCGCTTCAAATGCGCCAGCACCCCGGAAAAGGACGAGGCCACGACCTGATTTGCACCGGTCGCCACCGCAATGGCCGGGGGGATGCCGATAAAGAACAGCAGGGGCGTGATCAGAAAGCCGCCGCCGACGCCGAACAGCCCCGACATCAGGCCGACGACGCCGCCAAGCCCGACAAGGGTGAAGGCGTTGACCACCACCTCAGCAATAGGAAGATATATCTGCATGTTCTGCCCGGCTTTCTGCCCGTTTTGATCCTGCCCTTGCCACGCTCCGACGTCAAACGCTGCAGTTGCATAAGCAGCGGGTTGTCGCAGATGTGTGGCGCGGATAAGCATGGTTTTGACGGGGATGTGATCGCGGACCGGGTGCCCCTTCGGGGCGCGGCTCGCCCATTCCTTCGGGAACGGGTTGAGGAAGTGGGGGCGACATGCGGATCCTGATCACCAATGATGACGGCATCAACGCGCCGGGACTGGTCACATTGGCCGAAATCGCGGCCGAGATTGCCGGTCCCGAGGGCGAGGTCTGGACCGTCGCACCCGCGTTTGAGCAATCCGGTGTCGCGCATTGCATCAGCTATGTCCATCCGACCCTGATCGCGGAGCTGGGTCCCCGGCGCTTTGCCGCCGAGGGCTCGCCCGCCGATTGCGTGTTGGCGGCCCTGGGCGACGTGATGCGGGACAATCCGCCCGATCTGGTCCTGTCCGGGGTCAACCGGGGCAACAATTCCGGCGAAAACGTGATGTATTCCGGCACCATAGGCGGCGCGATGGAGGCGGCACTGCAAGGCCTGCCCGCGATCGCGCTGTCGCAATACATGGGCACGCGGACCTCAACCCTTGCCGATCCGTTCGAGGCCGCGCGCCAACATGGTCCACGCCTGATCCGCCAGCTTCTGGACCGCGGCGACTGGACATCGGACGCGGATTTCCGGTTGTTCTATAATATCAACTTCCCGGCCTGTGATGCGGCCTCGGTCAAGGGGGTGCGGGTCGCGCCGCAAGGGCGTCGCAGTGGCGTGCGTTTCGAATCCGAGCCCTATCACGCACCGAACGGCCGCCGCTTCCTGTGGATTCTGGGCGGGTCGCAGACCTCGCCCGCCACGCCGGGGAGTGACGTGGACGCCAATATGCAGGACTATATCTCGTTGACGCCAATGCGCCCGGACCTGACCTGCCACGCCAGTCTGGCTGCCTTGCGCGTTCTGGAAGAGGGCTGATCCGCCGATGAGCGACGAACCCGAGGCCGCGGAACGAAAGATGCGTTTTCTGTTCGCCCTGCGTCAGCGTGGGGTGACCGATCCGCGCGTGCTTGAGGCGATGGAGCGCATCGACCGGGGCGAATTCGTGCGCGGCCATTTCGAGGATCGCGCCTATGAGGATACGCCCCTGCCGATTCCCTGTGGGCAGACCATCAGCCAGCCCTCGGTCGTCGGGCTGATGACGCAGGCGCTGGAGGTCGGGCCGCGCGACAAGGTGCTCGAGATCGGCACGGGCTCGGGCTATCAGGCGGCGATCCTGTCGCTGCTGTGCCGCCGTGTGTATACGGTCGACCGCCATCGCCGTCTGGTGACCGAGGCCGAGGAGATCTTTCGCCATTTCGGCCTGTCCAACATCACCGCCATGGTCGCGGATGGTTCGCGTGGATTGCCCGAACAGGCACCCTTTGATCGCATCATGGTGACCGCCGCAGCCGAAGACCCGCCCGGCCCGCTCTTGGCGCAATTGAAAACCGGCGGTATCATGGTGGTACCGGTCGGTCAGTCGGATGCGGTTCAGACCCTGATCCGTGTGCGCCGGACCGAAAACGGATTTGATTACGACGAGTTGCGGCAAGTGCGCTTCGTGCCGCTGGTCGAGGGATTGGGACAGACATAATCCCCGGCCGCGCAGAGTGAGGAACGGGCAGATGGCAATCACATGGCGGCTGGCCTGCATGGTCGGCATGGTTTCAACACTGGTCGCATGCAATGCACCGGGAGGGGTGAACCTTTCGACCCTCGACCCCGATCTGCGTGGCTGGGGTGGCGGGGCCTTGGATACCGCAGGTGCTGCCGCTGCCGCCCCGCCGCGTCCGGTGCCGGACAATCGCGGCATCATCAGCTATCCCGGCTATCAGGTGGCCATCGCGCGGCAGGGTGAGACGGTCGCGACCATCGCCGCGCGGCTGGGGCTGAACGCCGGCCAGCTTGCCAGCTACAACGCCATTTCCGCCACCGCGCCGCTGAATGCCGGCGCGGTCGTGGCGCTGCCACGCCGTGTCGCCGCCGGCGCGCCCGTGGCGGCGGCAACCCCGGTCACGTCCTCGACCGGGCAGGTCAGCGATCCCTTTGCCGGGCAGGGGATGAAGACGCCGACCGTGCCGCCGCAGGCGGGCGCGACCACTCCGACTCCGACCCAGCCCGCCGCAAGCCAGCCTCGGCAGCATGTCGTTGTCGCTGGCGAAACCGCATGGTCGGTGGCGCGGAAATACAATGTCTCGGTCAAGGATCTGGCCGAATGGAACGGCCTGTCCTCGAACCTGACGCTGCGCACCGGGCAGCGCTTGCTTATTCCAGTTGCCGGGCAGCGTCCCGCAACGACTGCTGCAATCACCGCGCCGGGGGCAGGCAGCCCGACTCCGGCACCGCCCTCGGCGGCGCAGCCCCTGCCGAATGAAAAGACCCAGCCGACGAACAAGCCGGTCGACAAACCGGCCAGCCCCGACCTGGGCAAGACACGAACCGCAGCATCGGGAAGTGGCAAGTTCCGTATGCCCGCCAATGGTGCGATCATCCGCGCCTATGAGAAGGGCAAGAATGAGGGCATCGACATTTCCGCTGCGCCGGGCAGCCCGGTAACGGCGGCGGGGTCGGGAACGGTGGCCGCGATCACCCGCGATACCGATCAGGTTCCGATCATCGTCATGCGCCACGACAACAATCTGATGACAGTCTATGCCGGTCTGGACAATGTCACCGTGACCAAGGGGCAGAAGGTCGGGGCCGGGACCACGCTGGGCAAGGCCCGCAATCAGGGCGTCGTCCATTTCGAGGTCCGCAACGGCTTCGACAGCGTCGATCCCGAGAAATACCTGAACTGACGGATCGGTGGACAGAGGCGGCCCGGTTGGTCCGCGCCTGCCTTACCCCTCGAAATAGATTTCGCGGATAAGGGATTCGACCTCAAGCCGAACCAGCTGTCGCAACTGGTGGCTGATTTGTAGACCGGTTTCCCCCGCAAGCTCTTCGCGCAGGACGGCACGGATGGTCTCGCACAGATCCGGCTGTGCGGACATCACATCTGCGAACAGGTTTTGCTCTGCAGGCAGGCTCAATTCTGGCGCGAAGGCGGTCAGGGACAGTTCCTCTGGTACCTCAATCGCCGCAATCGGATCGGGGACGATTTGCACGGGGTCAGCAGCCAGCAGGCGGGGCAGCGAGGTCATCCGGGCCAAGACAGCCTCGGCCTCGGCGAACTCGATTTCCTCTTCGGGGGTCAGCGCGGGTTCTTCGACCAGCGGAACAGGGGCATTTGCAGCAATACGGCGCAAATCCGATTTTGCCGGAACCAGGACCAGATCCTGCCGTGCGAGGATCAGGGGCGGATTCCCAGCGCGGGAGTTCAGCGGCGCGGCGTGTGCATACGACGGCTCATCGCCCTCAACCTGATCCTGTGCAATCAGCCGCCGGATCGAGGCCAGAACATCCCCGACATTTTCAGCCTGCGCGCCGCGCCCTGCGAGGTCATGCTGCATGGTGTGCCCCCCGGCAGGGGGCAACCGCCTTAATTCTTGCCGATCGAGCGCAGCACCCGGTCGAGGCTTTCGCCCTGCCGGCTGGTGAAAGGCGCGTCCTTGACTGCTTTGTAATAGGCCGATGGGTCATAGGTCGGGATTCCCAGTTTCAGGTTTTCTACCGTCAACAAACCCATAGCCGACAAAAGTTGATAATGTGCTAATTGGAGATTAGCGACCGCGGTGATCTTGTCCGCCATCGCCTGCAGAAGGATCTGCTCGGCCTCAAGCACGTCCAGCGTGGTCCGCGCGCCCAGCGTCGCTTCCTCGCGTACGCCGTCAAAGGCCTGCCTGGCCGAAACGATCTGCTGGTCGATGGCGCTGATCTGTGCTCGCGCCACATCGATTCCCGCCCAAGCCGTGCCGACCGCCTGATCGACCTGACGCGCAGTGTTCAGCAACGAGGCGCGGGTGGCATCGCGGCTTGCCATCGCGCGGCGATGCGCGGCGGGCAGCCGGCCGCCCGAATAGATCGTCTGCGACATATCCAGCGAAACCGAGGCGCTGTCGGTCCGGACCGAGGTGCCCGTGTTGACCGTCTTGTTGCTTTGCGCCTGCAAGGCGGCGCCGCCGGTCAGCGACGGGTTGCGCTCAGCCGCAGCGGCGGCGACCTGCAATTCCGAGGCCGCGGCCTCGCGCTTGGCCTGCTGGATCAGCGGATGGGTGCGCTGCCCGATTTCGCGGGCGCTGACCAGGCTTGCCGGAAGTTTCGGCGTCGGCGGCGGTGCGGCCAGCTTGCCGGGGAATTTGCCGGTCGCGGCACGGTAGCTTTCGCGCGCAACCTCCAGATCGCCCTGCGCCGAGGCCAGATCGGCGCGACTGGCGGCAAGGGCGGCATCCGCCTGCGACACGTCGGTCTGCGTAATCTCGCCAACATCGAAGCGGTCGGTCGCGGCCTGCTGTTCCTCGCCCAGAACACGGACCGAGTTCTGTTGCAGCTCAACCTGCTCGGTGGCGCTGCGGACGTTCAGATAGGCCTCGATCGCACCCAGCAGCACGTCCTGTTCCACGCCCACAAGTGCGGCGCGGGTTGCCAGAACGTTTTCCTTGGCAATGTCGATGGCAATGGCGTTGCGGCCGAAATCGTACAACGTCATCGAGGCCTGCAGCCCAAGGCTGGCCGAGTTGGCGTCGAAGCCCTCGATATTCTGATAGGTATAGGACGCGAGCCATTGCACGATCGGGCGCAGCTGCGCCAGCGCGGCCGCAGCGTCTTCGTCCGCGGCGCGCAGCACGGCGCGGTTCTGCTCAAGCAGGGCCGAATGGCGATAGGCCGCAACCATCGTATCGGCGAGCGTTTCGGCATTGGCCGGCAGGGCGGTCGCGCTGGCAAGCAGGGCGGCAGCGATCGGCCTTCTCAGACGTCTCAGCGTATTGCGGAACATGCCCTCTCCCTGCCCCTGCCGGGGCTATTATTTTACAAGACGAAGCCGCGTTTTTCGGTAAAGCCCGGAAGCACCGGCGCGCCGGCATTGAAAGCGAAGCGCCAATTGATCCGGCCGTCAAGTTTGCGACCGAAGCGGACCACACCCAGATTGCCTTCGCGGAACAGCGCGACAATGCGGCCGCCATCGCGCAGCTGATCGGCCAGCGCTTCGGGCAGATGCTCGATCGCGCCCTCAATCAGGATGGCGTCATAGGGGGCCTGGCTGGCACAACCCGCCTCAAGCGGGCCGGTCACGACGCCGACGTTGAACACGTCCTGCGCCGACAGGCGGGCCTGCGCCTCGGCGGCGATCTCGGCTTCGGATTCAAGGGCGACCACGGCCTCGGCGATGCGGGCCATGACGGCGGCGGTATAGCCATAGGCTGCGCCCACGTTCAGTGCCAGATCACCGGCCTGAAGGTTCAGCACCTCAAGCATCTTGCCCAGCGTGCGCGGCTCAAGCATGACGCGGCCTGCGGCAAGCTCGATATTCTGGCCGGCATAGGCCACGTCGCGGCGGGATTCCGGCACGAATTCCTCGCGCGGGACGTTGAGCATCGCCTCGATGACAGGATAGCTGGTCACGTCATTTGGGCGGACCTGGGTATCGACCATCATGGTGCGGCGCTGCGCGAAATCGGTCATAACGGGAACCTGTCTTCGTTTTGCTTTGGGTTCTATTGCCACGGAATGACGGACTGGGCAACGCCCCGAGCATTCTTTGCCGGGACGATCGGGCAATCCGGACACAATGGGCGGGTTAAGCCGGACCTGTACTGCGGCCGTCATTCCAGTCCATGACCATCTGGGTCTGGGTGACGATGGCCGCGACCTTTCCATCGTTGCGGGTGATTGTGGTCTGCCAGATCATCGTCGTCCGGCCCTTGTGCAGCGCGATGGCACGGCCATGCACGGTATCGCCGATATGGATGGGGCGGATGAAGTTGGTCTTGCTTTCGATGGTGGTCGTGGCCTTGCCGGGCCCAAGGTTGATCGTCGCAGCCGTCCCGCCCAGATTGTCGGCGAATCCCATGATCGCGCCGCCATGCAGGACGCCGTTGCGATTGGCCAGATTGCCGGTCGCGGGCATGTCGCCGATCACTTCATCGGCATTGGCCCGCAGGATGCGAATGCCCAGAAACCGCGAAAATTCGGGCTGCTCGGCGGCGGCATGCGCGGCTATTTCCAGATCGTCCATCGCGAATCCCTTTTTACGCGCAGGCTGGATCGGCGCAGGCGCTGCGTCAAGCGGGCAGGGGCGTCATCGCAGCACCCTGTGACAGCCAGCGATGGGCAAAGCCCAGCTTGGCCCGCGTCGTTGCGGTCAGCACAAAGGGATAGACGTCAGGATTGTCGATGGCGCGGTTGATCTCGTTCACCGCCAGCGCGACCGAGGTTGCCACGGTCAGCAGATGTTCCGCATCGGTATCGGCATAGGCATCATAGCCCGGTGGCGGAATCTGCGGCCCGTTCAAACCCGAGGCCATCAGGCTGTCTGTCATGTCGACCAGATGCAGGATATGGGCTGCGGTCTCGGCCCAGTCCTCATGCGGATGGGTGGTGGCGTAGTCGCTGATAAAGGTGTCTCCCTTGGCCAGCGGCTGGTTGTAATGATCCAGCAGTGCCGCCGCGTAATCGGCGCGTTCATCGCCGAACATGGCGCGGAACTCGTCCAGAAAACCGGGAAGCAGCGCAAGCCGTTCGAATAGGAAATGCGCGATTTCATGGCGGACATGACCGACCATCGAACGATAAAGCTCGCCCAACTGTTGCTGGCGCAGGGCGCGCAGGGCGTCGTCGGCCTCGACCACGTTCAGGGTGATGACGCCCGCCGCATGGCCCATGGTGACCGGGACCTCATGCGGGCCTGCATGTTCGGACAGCATCCGGAACTGGACGCGCTGGCCTGAATCGGCAGCGGTGAACCAGCGCCAGCGCGCCAGATTGGCCAGCACCCAACGCTTGGCGGCCTCGCTTTGGGCCAGCAGATCGCGATTCCCCTCGACTGAAAGGTCCGGGATGGTGCCGGTCATCGCGCAGGATCGGCACAGCCCGCCGTTTTCTGCCGCCCAGTTGCAGCCGATCTGGTCGCGGTTCGGACAGGCGGGCGCGTCGCTGACAAAGCCTCCGGCCTCGGGCGCGAAGACCAGCGGCGTGCCGCAGGCGCAGAATGTGTTCTGAAAATAGACACGCTGTCCGCATCTGGGGCAGGTCAGGCGCTGCATGGGCAGGGACTCATTGTGTTCGGACCAGACTGCGGGAAAGATGAATGGGGGGATTGCCTATCGGCCCCGATGGCAACAGGATTGGGGCATGATCCCTCGCACAAACCTTCCGGACGGAGAGATGGTTCCCGCGCTTGGCCAGGGAACTTGGATGATGGCCGAGCATGCTTCGCGCCGCGAGGCCGAGATCGCCGCCCTGCGCAAGGGGTTGGATCTGGGCATGACGCTGATCGACACCGCCGAGATGTATGCCGAGGGCGCGGCCGAGGAACTGGTCGCCGAGGCCATATCGGGCCGCCGCGATCAGGTGTTCCTGGTGTCCAAGGCCTATCCCTGGAACGCCTCGGTGCGTGCCCTGCCACGGGCCTGCGCGGCCAGCCTGAAACGGCTGGGGACCGACCGGATCGACCTTTATTTGCTGCATTGGCGCGGCGATGTGCCCTTGGCAGAAACCGTCGCCGCGATGGAGGCCCTGCGCGATGCCGGGCATATCCGCCATTGGGGTGTCAGCAATTTCTCGGTCGCGGATATGGAGGATCTGTTTGCCGCCGGTGGCTGGCGCTGTGCCGCGAACCAGATCCTCTACAACCTCACCCGGCGCGGGCCGGAATGGGACCTGCTGCCCTGGCTGGCTGCCAAGGGGATTCCCGCGATGGCCTATAGTCCGGTCGAGCAGGGGAGGTTGGCGGGGAATGCCGATCTGCACCGGATCGGGCAGGGGCTGGGGCTGAGCGCGGCGCAACTGGCACTGGCTTGGGTCCTGAACCGAACCGGCATGATCGCCATCCCCAAGACCGGCCATGCCGCCCATGTCTCGCTGAACCTGCGCGCCGCCGAACTGGGGCTGACACCCGCCATTCTGGCCGAAGTCGAAGGCATCTTTCCCGCACCCATGACTGCACAGCCGCTTGAGACGATTTGACAGGGCATTGACGAGCGGTCTCTCAAAACGTCATTTGGCAGCATAGTCTGGAAGTAGCCGGTTCATTCCGGCCAGGAGGGGTAAGATGCTCAAGGGGATCCATTCGACGATCTCGCCCGAGTTGCTGTATGTCATGGCGCAAATGGGTCATGGCGACGAGTTGGCAATTGTTGACGTCAATTTTCCCGCGGCGAGCGTCGCCCGGCATCTGCCCTACGACAAGGTCCTGACCATTGGCCTCAGGCTTCCGCAGGCCGTGACGGTCATCACGAACTTGATGCCCCTCGACACGTTCGTGCCAGCCGCCGCGACCTCGATGCAGGTCGTGGATGATCCCGACGCGGTGCCCGAGGCGATTGCCGAAACCATCCCGATCATCGAGCGTGCCGGGTCGGCATTGCAGTCGATCGATCGTTTCGGATTCTATGAATTCGCCCGCAACAGCTTTGCTATCCTGCAGTGCCACGACACCCGGCTTTACGCGAACATGATCCTGAAAAAGGGCGTGATCACGGCGAACCCGGCGCGGGCCTGATCGGAAACCAGCAAAAAATCAGCAGACCGGTGCGGGTTCCGGGCGGCCCTTCAGGTCCAGCCCCCGTGCGGTCGGCGATTGCCATGTCTTGGTGTGACGTGTCGCGCCCTGCGGGTTGGTGCCGATCATCGACCCGCCTGTCCCGCCACTCCAGCCGGTTGAACCAGCGTTCGATGGCGCGGTGCCGTCGGCGGTCGCCGCGTCGGGTGTAGCGGGCTCGGCCATGGCGGCGGCGGGCGGGCAATCCCCGGGTTCGAGCGTCGCCTGCCGCTCAGCGGGAGGCGCAGGGGTCGGCGTGGTTTGGGCGAAGACGGGCAGGGTCAATGCAGCGGCAAGGCCAAGGCCGATCAGTCGGGGCAGGTAAAGGCGTCTCATGGTCTGATCCCTTCACGTGATCCGACCGAACGCCCGGACAGCGCCGGGCGTTCCCCCGAAAGGACTTCAGGCGACGGTGATGCCCGCGCTGCCTTCTTCGGCGTGACCGATGATCGCGGCCAGCGGGAAGCCTGCCGCGCGGATCATCTGCAGGACCGTTTCGGCGGCTTCGGGCGCGCAGGCGACCAGCAGCCCGCCCGAGGTCTGCGGATCGGTCAGCAACGCGCGCTGCCAGTCGGGTAGCCCTTCGGGCAGCAGCACTTCCGACCCATAAGCCGCCCAGTTCCGGGTCGAGGCACCGGTAAAGAACCCCGCCTGCGCCAGTTCGGATGCTCGCGTCAGCAACGGCAGGCTGGCCAGATCGATGCGCAGCCGCAGACCGGAGCCGCGTGCGATTTCCAACCCGTGTCCCAGAATGCCAAAGCCGGTCACGTCGGTGATGGCATGGACATCGTCGCGCTTGGCCAGATCGCTGCCGACCCGGTTCAGCGTGGTGGTGCTGGCGACCATCTCGGCCAGGCCCTCGGCATCCAGCCCACCTTTCTTGATCGCGGCAGAGTAGATGCCGACCCCCAACCCCTTGGTGAGGATCAGCGCATCGCCGGGGCGCGCATCGGCATTGCGGCGCAGCTCGGACGGGTGGCACAGCCCGATCACCGCCAGGCCATAGATCGGCTCGGGCGCGTCGATGGAATGGCCGCCGGCGACGGGGATACCTGCCTCGGCGCAGATCTCGCGTCCGCCCTCAAGGATCTGGCGGATCTGTTCGGGGGGCAGCTTGTCGATGGGCATGCCAAGGATCGCCAGCGCCATGATCGGTCGTCCGCCCATGGCGTAGATGTCGGAAATCGCATTCGTCGCAGCAATGCGGCCGAAATCGCGCGGATCATCGACCATCGGCATGAAGAAGTCGGTGGTGGCGATGACGCAGGTATTGTCGTCGACCTGCCAGACTGCCGCATCGTCCGAGGTCTCGGTCCCGACCAGCAGCTGCGGGAAGGCCTGCGCCACCGGCTGGCCCGCCAGCAATTCGCGCAAGACCGAGGGCGCCAGCTTGCAGCCGCAGCCGCCGCCATGCGCAAGCGAGGTCAGTCTGGGATGTTCGTTCATGTCACCTGTTCCTTCTTGCGCCGCAGGTCGGTCAGCCAGCGTACGGTAACGTAGAAGGCGGGTACCATGAAGATGCCAAGGAAGGTGGCCGAGATCATCCCGCCCATCACCCCGATCCCGATCGAGTTCTGCGCCCCCGCCCCCGCGCCCTTGGCAATGGCCAAAGGCAGCACGCCAAGGATGAAGGCCAGCGAGGTCATCAGGATCGGCCGCAGGCGCTGGCGCGCGGCCTCGGTCGCCGCGTCGACGGCTGTGCGGCCCTTGTCCTGCAACTCACGCGCAAATTCGACGATCAGGATGGCGTTTTTCGCCGCAAGCCCGATGGTGGTGAGGATGCCGACCTTGAAATAGACGTCATTGGCCTGCCCCAGTGTCAGCGCGGCGATCACCGCGCCCAGCACCCCCACCGGAACCGCCAGCATGACCGAAAACGGGATCGACCAGCTTTCGTAAAGGGCGGCCAGCGACAGGAACACGACCAGCGCCGAAAGCGCGAACAGGAAGGGTGCCTGATTGCCCGCCTGACGTTCCTGATAGGACAGGTCGGTCCATGCCAGCCCGTAGCCGCCGGGCAGGGCTGCCACCAGCTCCTCCATCGCGTCCATCGCCGTGCCCGAGCTGACGCCCGGCGCGGGTTGCCCCTCGATGGCGATGGCGTCGATGCCGTCGATGCGGGACAGGCGCGGCTCGACCGGTTCCCAGCGCACGGTCATGAAGGCGCTGAAGGGCACCATCTCTCCGTTCGAATTGCGGGCATACCAGCTGTTCACATCCTCGGGCTGCATGCGGTTTTCGGCGCGGGCCTGCACGATCACCGGGCGCAGCTGCGCACCAAGGGCGAAGTCATTCACCTCATCCCCGGCAAAGATCGTCGCCAGCATCGAGTTCACCGCCGGGACGGATACGCCAAGGCTTTCCGCCTTTTGCTGGTCGATATCGATGCGTAGCGCGGCCTCATCCTCGGCCCCACCGCTTTCGGTATTCTGCACCCGCGCGTCATTCCTGGCGTTCTGCTCCAGCAGGTCGGCGGCGGCGGTCAGCGCCTCGACCCCGCCTCCGGACTGGTCCATCAGGTAGAAGGTGAAGCCGGAAGAGTTGCCCAGACGCGGGATCGCTGGCGGCTGCATAAAGAAGATGCGTCCCGCCCGGTGCCCCGAGAAATGCGCATTGGCCCGCTGCGCGACCTTGGCCGCAGCCAGTTGGCTGTCGCCGCGCAGGTCGAAATCGCGCAGCTTCACAAAGATCATCGCCTGATTCTGTGCCGTACCGGCATAGCCAAAGCCCATGGCGACAAAGACCGATTCGACGGCGTCCTTCTCCTCGGTTCGCATATAATCCTCGATCTCTTGCACGACGGCGGCGGTCTGCTGCGCGGTCGAGCCTTCGGTCAGGGTGATGCGCGATTGCAGCACGCCCTGATCCTCGGTCGGGATGAAGGTGGTGGTCATGCGGTTGAACAGATCGAACGCGCCATAGCTGATCGCGGCCAGCACCAGCAGCATCAGGAAGGGTCGCCGCAGGCTGCGCCGGACGGTGGCGGAATAGCCGCGCGTCACCCGGTCGAAGCCTGCGTTGAACCAGCGTGCGGGCGCAAAGCGCGCCTCGCCATGGGCTTGGCGCAACAGGCTGGCGCACATGGCGGGGGTCAGGATCAGCGCGACCAGCAGCGACAGCACCATGGCGGTGATGATCGTGACCGAGAATTGCCGATAGATCACACCGGTCGAACCGGCCATGAAGCCCATCGGCAGGAACACCGCCGACAGGACCAGCGCGATGCCGATCAGCGCGCCGCTGATCTGGCCCATGCTCTTTTCGGTGGCCTCGACCGGGCCAAGGCCTTCCTCGGCCATGACCCGCTCGACGTTTTCGACGACGACGATGGCGTCATCGACCAGCAGGCCGATGGCCAGAACCATGGCGAACATGGTCAGTGTATTGACCGAATATCCCAAGGCCGCCAGCATCCCGAAGGTGCCCAGCAAGACTACCGGAATGGCGATGATCGGGATCAGCGTCGCGCGCCAGTTCTGCAGGAACAGCAGGATCACCAGAAACACCAGAACGATGGCTTCCAGCAGGGTGTGATACACCTTCTCGATCGACAGTTCGACGAACGGCGCGGTGTCATAGGCGATATGGACCTCGACCCCCTCGGGCAGGGCGTTCTTCAGCCCGTCAAGCGTCGCGCGCACGGCATTCGCGGTCTCGACGGCATTGGCCCCGGTCGCAAGGTTCACCGCGAACCCCGAGGCGTTCATGCCGTTATAGCGGGAGTCGCGGCCATAGCTGACCTGGCCGATCTCGATCTCGGCCACGTCGCCCAAGCGGACCGCCGCGCCATCCTCGCCGGTCTTCAGCAGGATATTGCGGAAATCGTCGATCGAGGTCAGTTGGCTTTGCGCGGTGATTGTGGCGGTGAATTGCTGGCCCCGAACGGTCGGCTGGCTGCCCAGATCGCCCACGGACACGGTGCTGTTCTGTTCCGATACGGCGCTGGTGATGTCGGTCGGCGTCAGCTGGAATTGCGCCAGCCGCAGCGGGTCCATCCAGATCCGCATCGCATATCCCGAGCCAAAGACGTTGACCCCGCCCACGCCTTCGGTCCGCTTTACCGGGCCCTCGACCACCTGTTCCAGCAGGTTGCCCAGCTCAATCGTCGAGTGCTCACCCCTGGTCGAGACCAGCGAGCCGACCATCAGGATCGACGAGGACGACCGCGACACAGACACCCCGTCGCGCTGCACCGGCGAGGGCAGGCGGCTTTCGACCGAGCGGACCTTGGACTGCACCTCGTTCAGCGCATCGACTGGGTCGGCGCTGTCGTCAAAGGTCAGGGTGATCGCGGAACGCCCCTGCGATGAGGTCGACACGGTGTAGATCAACCCGTCCAACCCAGTCAGCGCATCCTCGATCGGTGTGGTGACCGAATTCTGGACGGCCCGAGCCGTCGCGCCGGAATAGTTGGCGGTGATACGGATCGTCGTCGGTGCAATGTCGGGATATTGCGAGACCGGCAGTCCCAGCAGCGACCAGCCGCCGATCAGCATGGTCACGATGGCCAGAACCCATGCGAAGACCGGGCGGTGAATGAAGAAACGCGCCATCAGTTGCTGCCCGCCGGCTTGTCCTGCGCAGGAGCTTTATCCGCAGCTTTATCGGCGGCCTGATCGGATGCCTTGTCGCCATCAGCGGCGATCTCGCGCACCACGCCCTGTTCGTCGATGCGCACGGGAACGGCCTTGACCTCGGCCCCGGCGCGCAGGTTGTCCAACCCGTCCAGAACCAGATTTTCGCCGGGACTGACGCCCTGCGTCACGATCCAGCTGTTGCGGTAGCTGCCCTGCTCGCTCAGCGTGATCTGCTGGGCCTTGCCGTCGCGCACGACATAGGCGGTCAGCGTACCGTCCGAAGCGCGCTTGGTCGCGCGCTGCGGCACCAGCACCGCGCGGGTCGAGCCCAAGGTCACCTCGACGCGCAGGAACTGGCCGGGCAGGATCATGTGGTCGGGATTGTCGAATTGCAGGCGGATCGGCACGGTCCCGGTGGTGGGCGACACTTTGATGCCGGGGCTGACGATGCGGCCCTCGCCCTGATATTCGTCGCCGGTTTCCAGCGTCAGATGCGCCTGCACCTCGCGGTTGCGGATCAGTTCCCCCGCGTCGAACTTGGCGCGATTGCGCAGGATGCTGGCGCTGGATTGCGAGACATCGACATAGATCGGGTCAAGCTGGGTGACGGTGGTCAGCGCCTCGGACTGGTTCGCGGTGACCAGATCGCCGACCGAGATCCCCGACACGTCGGCCAACCCGTCGATGGGGCTGGTGATCCGGGTGCGGTCCAGTGACAGCTTGGCGGAATCGCGGGCGGCCTCGGCGGCCTTCAGCGCGGCCTCGGCCTGTTTCAGCGCGACCTCGGCGGCGGCGCGATCGACGGCCGAAACGCCGGAACCCTCCAGCCTGCGGTAGCGGGTGACGGTATTCTGGGCCTCGGTCAGGCTGGCCTCGGCCCCGGCGACGCTGGCTTCGGCGGCGGCGAGTGCTGCGGCAAGGGTCTCGGGATCGATGCGGAACAGCACGTCGCCGGTCTTGACCGGGCGGCCGGGATCATAGGTGACTTCAAGGATTTCGCCGCCGACCTGCGGGCGGATCGTTGTCTGCTGATAGGCGATGGCGCGGCCGGGCAGGGTGACGGTGTAGGGGACTTCCTCTTCGGTGGTGGTCATGACGCCGACCTCGGTCGGGCCTTGCGGGCCACGGCCGCCCCGCTGCTGCGCCCATGCGGGCGTCAGCGCCAGCCCCGAAACAAGCAGCCCCGCAACAAGCTTTTGGGCCACCCATTTCGACATCCCGTCACCAAAGCTCATCTGCCGTTCCTCGCGGTTCTTTCTTGCAGACTGTCTAGTCCGCGAACCCCAATGGCAAGTAAACGACCGGCGCGCAGGCGATCACGGAATCGCCAACGCTTGTGAAGCGGCGTCAGAAGTCGACGCAGATGCCTTTCTTCTCGTAATCGCCGTAGCGCACCGGCTCGGGGCCGTCTCGGCCTCCCAGCTCGACCGGCAGGTCGACAGGCGCGGCATTGCGGCGGCGCTCCTCGGCTTCGGCGAGGGCGCGAATGGCGGCGGGCGGCAGATCCTTGCGGTCGGTCATGGCGGTTTTCCCTGCATCACGCTAGACCTGCGCAATCTAGGCAAGGGGACGCGAATGGACAAGACGCGCAAAATGGAACGCGGCGACGCCGCCCGGCAGGGCGCGCTGAAGCTGCTGGCCGCGGTCGAGGACGGCGCGACCCTGGACGAGGCTGGGGCCCTGATCGAGCGGCTGCCCCCCGCCGACCGCGCCCGCGCCCGCCGGCTGGCGCTGGAGGTCCTGCGCCGTGGTTGGCGCGCCGATGCGTTGCTGGAGCCGATGCTGGCGCGCAAGCCCCGCCCCGACATTCGCCGCATCCTGCGACTGGCCACGGTCGAGATGCTGGCCTTGGGCGAGGCGCCGCATGGCGCGGTCAATGCCGCAGTGACGCTGTGCCGTGGGCTTAGCGGCAAGGGGCAGGCGGCAGCGGGCATGGTCAATGCCGTGCTGCGCAAGGCGGCTGCGGCTCAGGACGCATGGGCGAAATTGCCGCCGCAGAAGATGCCCGATTGGCTGCGTGCCCCGGTCGCTGCCGCATGGGGCCGCGACGTGACCCGCGCCATCGAGGCCGCGCATGAGGCGGGCGCACCCTTGGACCTGACCGCGAAAGCCGGGGATGCACCCGGCGAGGCGCTGCCGACCGGATCGTTCCGGCTGCCTTCGGGCACGCAGGTCAGCGCGCTTGAAGGTTACGACAGTGGCGACTGGTGGGTGCAGGATGCGGCCGCCGCCATGGCCGTGCGGGTCCTCGACCCGCAACCGGGCGAACGCATCGCCGATCTTTGCGCCGCTCCGGGGGGCAAGACCATGCAACTGGCCGCCGCCGGGGCCGAGGTCATCGCGCTGGACATTTCCGAATCCCGGCTGGCCCGCGTGGCCGAAAACCTGGCCCGCTGTGGCCTGTCGGCCAAGCTGGTCGCCGCCGATGCGCTGGAGTGGCGGCCCGATGCGCCTTTGGACGCGGTGCTGCTGGACGCTCCCTGTTCCGCCACCGGCACCATTCGCCGCCACCCGGAACTGCCGCTGATCCGCGACGGCAGCGCCATTGCCGAACTGGCCGACCTGCAGGCCCGGCTGATCGACCATGCGCTGAGCCTGCTGAAACCCGGCGGGCGGCTGGTCTTTGCCACCTGCTCGCTGCATCCCGCCGAGGGCGAGGAGCAACTGACCGCCACCCTTGCCCGCCATCCCGATCTGACGGTCGAGCCCGCCACCGCGCCCGGAGTCGAGCCCGACTGGCTGACCGAAAGCGGGGCCTTGCGCCTGCGGCCCGACCTGTGGCCGGAACGCGGCGGTATGGACGGATTCTTCATCGCGCGCTTGCGAAAATCCGGTGTGAAGTCCTAAGCTTGTCGGGTTCCAGCAACAGCGGCACCCATGAACGACACGCCTTCCCCAAGGGGTTTCCTGCGCCGGCCCGAGCCTAAGGCCATCGGCCATTCCGGCCGTGGTGAGCAGATCATCGAGGGCAAGCTGCATCTGGGCGGCCTGACGCTGACCGGCGAGTTTCTGGACAATGACATGCCCGCCTCGGTTGCGGCGGAATTGCACGGCTTTGGCTGGCTGGATGATCTGGCGGCGGTCGGCTCGCCGCGGGCGCGCTCGGTCGCGCAGCATCACGTGCTGCATTGGCTGAAGCGCCACCGGGTTCCACATGCCGATGCGCCGGAATGGACGCCTGCGATCGCCGGGCGGCGGGTGCTGCACTGGATCTTTCATGCCGGGATGATCCTGCACGGCCTCGACCGCGACGGGGCCGAGCCCTATTTCCGCTCGTTGGACCAGCACCTGACCCATCTGCGCGCGACCTGGTATGACTGCACCGATGGGCTGCCCCGGCTTGAGGCGCTGGCCGGGCTGGCGATCGGGGCGATGTCCTTGCGTGACCGTCAGGCCGTCGCCCGTCCTGCGCTGATCGCCTTGGCCGAGGAAGCCGATGCGATGGGCGTCGCCACCCTGTCGGAATCGCGCGCGCCGGAAACCCTGCTTGAGGCGATGGCGCTGCTGGTCTGGGCGCAGGAGGTCGCGGACGAAGCCGGGCTGGAATCGCCCGCCGAGCTGCGCGCGATCATTGCCGAGATTGCCCCGATCCTGCGCAGCCTGCGCCATGCCGACGGGTCGCTGCCCAGCTTTCATGGCGGCGGGCGCGGCGCTGCCGGCCGTCTGGACCGCTGCCTGCGCGCGGCCGAGGGTGCGGCGCTGCCGGTGCATGGGCTGGCCATGGGTTTTGCCCGCATGGCGCGGGGGCGGACGACGCTGATTCTGGACGCGGCCCCTCCGCCCGGCGGACCGGCGGAGGTGCGGGCGCATGCATCAACGCTCGCGTTTGAGCTGACCGTGGCCCGCCAGCCGCTGATCGTGAATTCGGGTCCCGGCGACGGATTCGGGCCGCTTTGGGCCAAGGCCAGCCGCGCGACGCCCTGCCATTCTGCCCTTTGCCTCGAAGGGCTGTCCTCATCCCGGCTGAACCCCAACCGGCAGGAGGGCGAGCCCGACATCCTGACCGAGCGTCCGGCGCTGGTCTGGGCGGGCGATTGCGACGCGCTGGGGAATCTGACCCCGCCCGATTGCGGCCCTGCCCATTCGACCGAACCTGCGCATCTGTTGTCCGGCCATGACGGCTGGCTCGACAGCCACGGGCTGACCCATCTGCGCGAATTGTGGCTGGCCCCCGACGGGGTGGCCCTGCAGGGCGAGGATTCGCTGGCCGCGCTGGATGCCAGCGCCCAGTCGCAACTGGACCGTGCTCGCCCGCCCGAGGGTCTGGGATTCGACATCCGCTTCCACCTGCATCCCGATATCGAGGCCCGCCAGCAGGGCCAGGTGATCGACCTAACCCTGCCCACGGGCGAACATTGGCAGTTCAGCCATGATGGCGTCGGACAGGTCCGGCTGGAGGCCAGTTGCCTGCTGGATCGCGGCCTTGCCGAGCCTCGGCCTTCGCGCCAGATCGTGCTTACCGCGCGATTGCAGGGCCGTGCCATTCAGATCGGCTGGACCTTGGCGCGTTCCGGCGCTAGGTGACGGGGCAAATTCGCGATCCATGACGGGGCCCCACCGATGACCGACCGCATTCCGCTGAAACGCGCGCTGATTTCCGTTTCCGACAAGACTGGCCTGATCGACTTTGCCCGCGCGCTTGCGTCGCGCGGCGTCGAGCTGCTTTCCACCGGCGGCACCGCCAAGGCACTGCGCGAGGCGGGCCTGTCGGTGATCGACGTGGCGCAGGTCACCGGCTTCCCCGAGATGATGGACGGCCGCGTCAAGACGCTGCATCCGGTCGTGCATGGTGGCCTGCTGGCGCTGCGCGACAATGCCGAACACATGGCCGCCGCCAATTCGCATGGCATCGGCATGATCGACCTGCTGGTCGTCAACCTGTATCCCTTCGAGGAAACCGTCGCCAAGGGCGCCGATTACGACGATTGCATCGAGAATATCGACATTGGTGGCCCGGCGATGATCCGTGCCGCGTCCAAGAACCACGCCTTCGTCACCGTCGTCGTCGACGTTCAGGACTATGCCGCCGTGCTGGCCGAGCTTGACGGCAATGACGACACCACCAGCTACGTTTTCCGTCAGCGTCAGGCGCAGATCGCCTATGCCCGCACCGCCGCCTATGACGCGGCCGTGTCCGCGTGGATGGCGCAGGCCATTGGCGAGGCGACCCCGCGCCGCCGCAGCTTCTCGGGCGAACTGGCCCAAACCCTGCGCTATGGCGAGAACCCGCACCAGTCGGCGGCCTTCTACAAGGATGGCTCGGACCGTCCGGGCGTTGCTACTGCCAAGCAATGGCAGGGCAAGGAACTGTCCTACAACAACATCAACGACACCGACGCGGCCTTCGAGCTGGTCGCGGAGTTTGACCCGGCGGGTGGCCCGGCTGTCGCGATCATCAAGCACGCCAATCCCTGCGGCGTTGCCCGTGGCACCACTGCCGTCGAGGCCTATCGCCGGGCCTATGATTGCGACCGGACCTCGGCCTTTGGCGGCATCGTCGCGCTGAACTGCACGCTGGACGCTGAAACCGCCCGCGCCATCACCGAGATCTTCACCGAGGTCGTCATCGCCCCCGACGCGACCGAGGAAGCCCGCGAAATCTTTGCCGCGAAGAAAAACCTGCGCCTGCTGACCACCGGCGGCCTGCCCGATCCGACCGCCGCAGGGACCTCGTTCCGTCAGGTGGCGGGCGGCTTCCTTGTGCAGGGCCGCGACAATGGCCACGTCAAGCGCGAGGACCTGAAGGTCGTAACCAAACGCCAGCCCTCGGCTGAGGAACTGGACGACCTGCTGTTTGCATGGACCGTCGCCAAACACGTCAAGTCGAACGCCATCGTCTATGTCAAGGACGGTGCGACCGTCGGCGTGGGCGCGGGCCAGATGAGCCGGGTCGATTCGACCCGCATCGGCAAGCGTAAATCCGAGGACATGGCCGAGGCGCTGGGTCTGGACCAGCCGCTGACCATCGGATCGGCAGTGTCCTCGGACGCGTTCTTCCCCTTCGCCGACGGGATCGAGGCTTTGGCCGCCGCTGGCGCCAAGGCGGTGATCCAGCCGGGCGGCTCGATGCGTGATGCCGAGGTGATCGAGGCCGCCGACCGTCTGGGTCTGGCCATGGTCTTCACCGGCCAGCGGCATTTCCGTCACTGATGGCGATGCAGCCCGCGACCCCCAAGCCGCGGAAGGCGCTGACGGCTCCGCGCAAGGCCGGCGCCCGGAACCGGGCGCCCAACACGCCGGTCTGGCGCCGCGTGGCGCTGGTCGCGGCGATCATCTTTGTGCTGGACCAGGCGCTGAAATACCTGGTCGTGCATCTGCTGCAGCTGGACCGCGTGCGCGAGATCGACGTGCTGCCGCCTTGGCTGAACCTGCGCATGGCCTGGAATCAGGGCATGAATTTCGGCCTGTTCTCCAGCGACGTCGACGTGATGCGCTGGGTGCTGATCGCGATTGCCGTCGCGGTCTGTGTCTGGGTCGGGGCATGGGTCCTGCGCGCCAATCCCTCGCGGTTGGCGCAGATCTCGGCCGGGTTCCTGATCGGCGGCGCATTGGGGAACGTGATCGACCGGCTGATGTATGGCGCGGTCGCGGATTTTCTGAACATGTCGCTGCCCGGCTGGCAGAATCCCTACAGCTTCAACGTCGCCGATATCGCGATCTTTATCGGCGCGCTGGGGTTGGTTCTGCAGCCCCCCGAGGCGAAATCCAGCCCGGCGAAACGACGCGAGCCCGCGCGGTCGGGCGCCGCAAAACCGCCCGCCGCCGCCAAACCGGTAACGCGGGCCACGACCAAGCCGCCCAGCCGCGCCGCTCAGGGCGAGCTCTCGCTGGACGATCCGGCAGGGGGCGACAAGCCCCGTGACGAGGGCGGCAATTCACGCTAAGAACAGCGCCAGAAGAATGTGAGGGACGGGACATGCGGGCGATCGCGGTGACAATGACCTTGCTGGGGCTGGCCGCCTGCAGCAGTGATCCGCAGCTGATGAATACCAGCACGGGCCGTTCCAGCCCGGATGAATTCGCCATCCTTCCGACCAAGCCGTTGTCGATGCCGACGGATCTGAACGTGCTGCCCTCGCCGACGCCGGGCGGTACGAACATCACCGATCCCACCCCCGAGGCCGATGCGGTCGCGGCGCTTGGCGGCAATCCCGCAGCGCTGTCGCAGCAGGGTATCGGTGCGGCGGACGGGGCGCTGGTCAACCACGCCTCGCGCTTTGGTCGCGATCCCGCGATCCGCATCACCACCGCCAAGGAAGATTACGAATGGCGCAGCCGCAATTCGCGCCGCGCGCTGGAAATCCTTGCCCGCACCGATGTCTATTACCGCGCCTATGAGCCGATGACGCTGGACAGCTGGGCCGAGCAGGAGCGCTGGCGTCCGACCGGCGTGCTGCTGCCCGCTGCCCCCCCGATCATCGAAACCGGCGGCCTGCCGCCCGAGGCGCAGGAATCGGCGGATCGCCTGCTGCGGGACTAAGGGCGCAGTCCCGATCACGGCATGATGACGGCCTGCTGACTTGCGCGGCGGGCCCTCACAGGGCAGTTTCTGGCAGCGACCCGGAACCGGAGCCTGCCCATGACTATCCTCAAGCGCCTCTCGCCCCTTGCACTGGCGCTGTTGGCCGCGACCCCCGCGCTGGCCGAAATGCCCAAGGGAATCAGCCATTTCAAACTGGATAACGGCCTTGAGGCTGTGGTGATCGAGGATCACCGCGCCCCGGTCGTCGTGCAGATGCTGTGGTACAAGATCGGCTCGGCCGATGAACAGCCCGGCAAATCGGGCATCGCACATTACCTTGAGCACCTGATGTTCAAGGGCACGGACAAGCTGGGTCCGGGGGAATTGTCCAAGACCGTGACCGCCAATGGCGGCATGGACAATGCCTTTACCAGTTATGACTACACCGCCTATTTCCAGCGCATCGCCGCTGATCGCTTGCCGCTGGTCATGGAGATGGAATCCGACCGGATGGCCAATCTGAAGATCGGCGAGGACGACTGGAAAGCCGAACGCCAGGTGGTCCTTGAGGAACGCTCGCAGCGCACCGACAGCGATCCCGGCGCGCAATTCGGCGAGGAGCGCAGCGCCGTCCAGTTCTACAACCATCCCTATCGCCGCCCGGTTATCGGCTGGCGGCAGGAAATGGAGGGGCTGACCCGCGACGACGCCATTGCATGGTATGACGCGCATTATGCCCCGAATGACGCGGTGCTGATCATCGCGGGCGATGTCACCGCCGAAAAGGCCAAGGAACTGGCCGAGAAATATTACGGCCCGATCGCGCCCAAGGCGGACAGCACCCGCAAGCCCCGCCCGCAGGAGCCCGATCAGCGTGCCGACCGCCGCATGGAGCGCAGCGATCCGCGCGTGCCCCAGCCGGTGCTGATCCGCACTGTGCTTGCACCCGAACGCAATGCCGGTGATCAGAAACAGGCCGCCGCGCTGAGCGTGCTGGCCGAATTGCTTGCCGGATCGGCGCAGACCTCGGTTCTGGCGCGTGATCTGGTGCTGACCGGCAAGGCGCTTTACGTCGATGCCTCCTATGATGGGCTGACCGTGGACCCGACCACCTTTGGCATCTCGCTGGTTCCCGCGCCTGGCACCAGCAATGCCGATGCCGAGGCGGCGCTGGACGGGGCGCTGGCGAAATTCCTGCAGGACGGGCCGGATGCGGCGCAGCTGGAGCGGGTCAAGACCCAGATCCGGGCCTCGCGCATCTATGCCCAGGATTCGGCACATGGCCGGGCCTATGATTACGGGCAGGGCCTGTCGGTCGGGCTGACGGTCGAGGATGTGAACGACTGGCCCGATGTTCTGGGTGCCGTCACCGCCGAGGACATCCGCGAGGCCGCGAAGCTGGTGCTGGAAAGCCGGGGCAGTGTGACCGCGTGGCTGCTGCCCGAAGCGGCCCCCGCCAATGCCGCCCCCGGACCCGCTGCCGAGGCTGCCGCCCAACCTGTCCCGACTGATGCCGCCAATACCGAGGTCGTCCAATGATCCGCGCGCTTGCCACATTCGCCTTTGTCGCGCTGGCGGCCTTGCCCGCCCGCGCCATCGATATCCAGCAGATCACCTCTCCGGGTGGGATCAAGGCATGGCTGGTCGAGGATCACTCGATCCCCTTCACCGCGCTTTCGCTGATGTTCAAGGGCGGGGCCAGCCTTGATGCGCCGGAAAAACGCGGCGCGATCAACCTGATGACTGCGCTGCTGGAGGAAGGCTCGGGGCAGATGGACTCGGTCCAATATGCCGAGGCGATCGAGGCCTTGGGCGCATCGAACCGCTTCGATGTCAGCGATGACGCGCTGGTCGTCAGCAGTCGCGCCCTGACCGAGAATCGTGATCAGGCCGCCGAATTGCTGCGTCAGGCGCTGGCCGAGCCGCGTTTTGACGCTGATGCGGTCGAGCGCGTGCGCGCGCAGGTGCAATCGGTGATCATGAGCGAGGCGACTGACCCGAATTCGATCGCCAGCAAGGAAATGGCCAAGCTGTCCTGGGGCGATCACCCCTATGCGACCTCGGTCAACGGCACGGCGGAATCGGTCACGGCCCTGACCCGCGACGATCTGATCGACGCCAAAAACCGCGTTCTGGCGCGCGACCGTGTCGTCGTCGCGGCGGCAGGCGACATCAATGCCGAGGATCTGGGCAAGCTGATCGACAAGATCCTTGGCGACCTGCCCGAAACGGGCACGGCCCCGCTGCCGGAAAAGGCGCAGCTGAAACTGACCGGCGGCGTCACCGTGATCGACTGGGACAGCCCGCAGACCGTGGTCAGCTTTGCCCAGCCCGGCCTGCCGATGTCGGACCCCGATTATTTCGCGGCCTTCGTCGCCGATCACATTCTGGGCGGCGGCGGGTTCTCCTCGCGGCTGATGGATCAGATCCGCGAAAAGCGCGGGCTGACTTATGGCGTGGGCACGGGCCTCTCGAATGGCGTCTATGGCGAGACATGGGCTGGCGGCATGGCCAGCGCCAATGAAAAGGTCGCCGAGGCCGTCGGTCTGATCCGGCAGGAATGGGACCGTTTCGGTGAGACTCTGGTGACCGAGAAGGAACTGACCGACGCCAAGACCTACCTGACCGGCGAATATCCCCTGCGCTTCAACGGCAATGGCAAGATCGCGGGCATTCTGGCCGGGATGCAGTTGATCGGCCTGCCCGCCGATTACGTCAACACCCGTAACGCCCAGATCGAGAAGGTCACCGCCGAGGATGTCCAGCGCGTCGCCAAGCGTCTGCTGGATTCAAACCAGATCCGCTTTGTTCTGGTCGGCAGGCCGCAGGGTATTCAGGCTTCGAACTGACGAATCCTTTCCCATGCAGGCAGGAAATGCTAAATCTGGGGGCATGAATTCCCATGCCCCCAACATGCGCCCCATCATCCGGCAACTGGACGAATCCGCCGCCAACCGCATCGCGGCGGGCGAGGTGGTCGAGCGTCCGGCCTCGGCAGTCAAGGAACTGGTCGAGAACGCGCTGGACGCGGGCGCGCGCCGGATCGGGATTGCGATCTCGAAAGGCGGCAAGGGGCTGATCCGGGTCAGTGATGACGGCTGCGGCATGACCGCCGAGGATCTGCCGCTGGCGCTGTCGCGCCATGCCACCAGCAAGATCGACGGCAGCGACCTGTTGGACATCCGCAGCTTCGGTTTTCGTGGCGAGGCCCTGCCCAGCCTTGGCGCTGTCGGTCGGCTGACGATTTCCAGCCGCGCGCAGGGCTTTGACGGGGCGCAAATCGGCGTTGTCGGCGGGCGTATCACCCCGGTCAAGCCCGCCGCCGGCAATCGCGGCACGGTCGTGGAACTGCGCGACCTGTTCTTTGCCACCCCGGCACGGCTGAAATTCCTGCGCACCGACCGGGCGGAAACGCAGGCCGTGGCCGAAGTCATCCGCCGCCTTGCCATGGCCGAGCCCTATGTCGGCTTCACCCTGACCGATGAGGATGAAGGCCGCACCCTGTTCCGCGCCGATGCCGAACAGGGTGAGCTGTTCGATGCGTTGCAGACCCGGCTGACCCGGATCATGGGGCGCGAGTTCATCGACAATGCCCTGCCCATCGACGCGACCCGCGACGGTATCACCCTGACCGGCTTCGCGGCGCTGCCGACCTATTCGCGCGGCGCGGCGGTGGCGCAGCATCTGTTCGTCAATGGCCGCCCGGTCCGCGACAAGCTGCTGACCGGGGCGCTGCGGGCAGGTTACATGGATGTTCTGGCCTCGGGGCGGCATCCGGCGGCGGTGCTGTTCGTGACCTGCGATCCGCATATGGTCGATGTGAATGTCCACCCAGCCAAGGCCGAGGTGCGCTTCCGCGAACCCGATATCGCGCGTGGGTTGGTGGTCAGCGCCCTGCGACACGCGCTGGCGGGGGCAGGGCATCGGTCCTCGACCACGGTCGCGACGGCGGCGCTGTCGGTTGCGCGGCCCGAACCGGAAGCGGTCCCGCGCGCCTATCAGGCCGATTATCGGTCCGCGCCGCGCCCCTCGACGCAAGCCATCGCGGCCAGCCTTGCCTTTCAGGCACCCGGATTCGCCGAAACGCCGACGGCAAGGGTCGAGCCTGAAACCGTGGTTGAACCCGATGCGCCTTTGGGCGCGGCCCGCGCGCAATTGCATGAAAACTGGATCATCGCCCAGACCGCCGACGGCATCGTCATCGTCGATCAGCATGCCGCGCATGAGCGGCTGGTCTATGAGCGGCTGAAGGCGCAGGCCGAGGCCAAGGGCATCGCCAGCCAAGCCCTGCTGATCCCGGAAATCGTCGAGCTGTCTGACGCCGATGCCCAGCAGATCCTGTCCATCGCCGATGAGCTGGCCGCACTTGGGCTGGTGATCGAACCCTTCGGTGGCGGTGCCATTGCGGTGCGCGAGGTGCCTGCGATGATTGCGCGCATCAATGCGCCCGCGCTGATCCGCGATATTCTGGACGATCTGGCCGAGCAGGGCGCATCAGATCGGTTGCGGTCGCGGGTCGATGCGGTGCTGTCCTCGATGGCCTGCCACGGCTCGGTCCGTTCGGGGCGGCGGATGTCCGGGGATGAGATGAACGCCCTGCTGCGCGAGATGGAGCGCACGCCGAAATCGGGCCAGTGCAACCATGGCCGTCCGACATGGATCGAGCTGAAGCTGTCGGATATCGAACGGCTGTTCGGGCGCTAGTTGACCTGAACGCGCCGCGGCGCGACACTTGCGCAAAGGAGACTTCTCCATGCTCGAGATCAGCCCCGCCAAGATCGCCCATGTCATCATCCGCGCCCGCGAATATGACAGCGGGGTCAACGCTTGGGCGCATAGCGGCCAGCGGACCGGGCGGGGTACGGAAACTGAGCTGTCGGAATTCATCGCCAGCCTGAATGACGACGAAAAGGCCAGCCTGGTCGCGGTGATGTGGATCGGGCGCGACACGTTCGGTGCCGAGGATCTGGCCGAGGCGATCCACACCGCCAAGGTCGAGAACCGCTCGCCCACCGAGACTTACCTGATGGGTGAGCCGCAATTGGCCGATTATCTTGAAGCCGGGATGGAGGCGCTGGGGATTTCCCCCGAAGAGGCCGAGGACGACCTGCACCACCCGGTCTGATCAGCGCGACAACCGGATCAGCGCCCCATCCTCGGCATCGGTCAGCACCATGATTGCGCCATCCGGGGCAATGGCCACATCGCGCACCCGCCCGATGCCCTGCGCCAGATGCTGTTCGCCGATGACATGGCCGTCCTTGATCTGCAACCGGACCAGTGCCTTGGCCTGCAAGCCGCCGATCAGCGCGTTGCCCTGCATTTCGGGAAACATCGCGCCATCGTAAAAGGCCATGCCGCTGGGGGCGATCACCGGGTCCCAGTAATAGACCGGCTGTTCCATCCCCTCGCGCTGGGTGATGCCCTTGCCGATGGCTTTTCCGCTGTAATCCTCGCCATAGGTGATGATCGGCCAGCCGTAATTGCGACCCGCCAGCGGCATGTTCAGCTCATCCCCGCCCTTGGGGCCGTGTTCCACCGTCCATAGCCGACCCTCGGCGTCCAGCGCTGCGGCCTGCAGGTTGCGATGCCCCCAGGACCAGATCTCGGGCTGGCCGCCGCCATTGGCAAAGGGATTGCCGCTGAGGCCGCGCCCGATCATCGGGTCGATCCGCAGCACCTTGCCCAGATGGGTATTCACGTCCTGCGCCAGTTGCCGGGCCTTTGGCAGCGAACGCTCTCCCGTCGTCACGAACAGCCCGCCCTGTTGGTCGAACACCAGCCGAGAGCCGTAATGCATGGTCGATTCCCATGCCGGCTCCTGCCGGAAGATCACCTTGGCCCCTTCGATCCTGGTGCCATCGGCAGAAAGCGTCCCGGTCGCCACCGAGGTCGAGGTCTTGCCGCCCTCGCGGGTCTCGGCAAAGCTCCACCAGATGCGGTGGGTCTGGGCGAAATCCGGGGCGACGGCGACATCCAGCAGGCCGCCCTGCTTACGGGTGTCGACCTTGGGCAGGCCGGCCAGCGGTTCCGACAGCTTGCCGTCTGCGAAAAGCCGCATCCGGCCCGGTTTTTCGGTGATCAGCCAACTGCCATCCGGCAACAGCGCCATGCCCCAGGGGTTCTCCAGCCCCGAAACCACGCTTTGCTGTTTCACGTGAACTCCGTCCCGCAATTCCGGCGCGCGCGTCTGGCCCTGAAAGGCGGGGCTCTGCCCGGCGGCATTGGGTGGGGCGCTGTTCATCTGCTGGGCAAATGCGGGACCGGCCACCACGGCGGCCAGCAGGGCGATCAGGCTTCGGCGTTTCATCGTCAGGCTCCGTCGCAAGGGCTTCATGGCCAAACCCGATGCGCGGCGCGGCGTTCCCTGACGATTCCGTCAGAGCCGGGCCAGATGGTCCTGAAACAACGCCTCGGCCCGGCCCCATGCGTCTTGATCGATGCGGTCGAGCGTCGCCAGAACCGGCAGGATCTGACCCGCGAAATCCACCGAGCTTTCCAGCGGTAGCAGCGAGGGCAGGTTGTCGATCGCCATGACGTCCAGCGGCGGATCGGCCACACGCAGGGCCGGCTGCGCCCAGTCGGTCACCCGGTCATAGACCTTGATCGGGTTGAATTCGCTGGTCGGGTCGCAGGCGACATCGCCGATGACCGACAAAATCCGCGCCGGGGACAAGGCATCCTGATCGATGAAGACCGGCGCGCCGGGCTGGGCAAGAATGCAGTTGATGAACAGGTCATGCATCAGGATCTGCGGATAGCGGCCGCCGCCTGCCGTCTCGGCCATGTCCCATTTCGTGACCGCGACTCCCATCCGCGTCAGCAGGTCCGAGGCTCCGCTGCCGACCCGACCAAGCGCGCCAATCACGATGGCGCGCGGCCGGGGCAGGCCGGTTGCGTCGATCTCGGCCCTGATCGCGTCGCACATCACGGTTTGCGAGGCAAAGGTGCTGACCGGCCCGCAGATGCCGCCGCGCTTCTGCGCTGCCCAAGCCTTCAGCGACACTGCCGCCCCGGCAAAACCCGCCCAATAGCCAAAGGCCGCCAGTCGCCTTCCGTCGGGGCCGGTCAGATATTCAAGATCATAAAGCTGTCCGCCGCCGGCCCGGAAACGGCGCAGCAACTCCAGTCCGGCGGGCTGCCCCTTATAGGCGTGGCCGAACATGATATGGCGATGCGGCAGGGGTGTGCCGGTTTCCGGCAGTTCTTTCAGGCCATAGATGATCGCGTCGGCGGGGGCATCCGGCCAGCTGCCCTCGGGCGCGATCTCGGTACCCGCGGCGGTATAGTCGCGGGTCGGCAGGATGCGATGTGGACTGTCCTCGACCGTGACGCGAAAGCCTTGCGCGATCAGGGTGCCGACACCCTCGGGCGTAATGCCGACTCGCCGTTCATTGGGGCGGCTTTCGGATCGAACCCATAGATGCACCATTGCCGCCCCCTTTGCTGTTTTCGCCCGGTTAGGGAAAGGTTGCCCTTGCTTCAAGCGGCGGGCGACGGGCACCGCGGAACGGCCCCTGACCTGCCGCGTCGATGCGCGCGATTGCCGATTGGATGGGCTCGATCACGACATTCATGCTGAAGGCCGTGGCATGGATCATGCGGTCGGCATCCAGCGCCAGCGCGACATGGCCCGGCCAGAACAGCAGGTCATTGCGGCGGATATCGCCCTGAACCAGCGGGAAGGCATCCTGCTGCATGTCGCTGTCGCCGGGGCAGGCAATGGCGCAAGCCGAGAGCGCAGCCTGTGCCAGACCCGAGCAATCGATCCCCGAACGGCTGTTGCCGCCCCACAGATAGGGGGTGCCGATCAGCGTTTCCGCCACCGCCGCCGGATCGCTGGCCGGGGTCTGGGTCAGATGCTGCGCCGGTACCCAGCCACCCGCGGCCAGACGGGCAAAGCCCTTGTCGATTTCGGTCACCGACAGACGCGCGCCCATGGACAGCATCCCGGTTTCGCGCAGTTTCATGTTCGCTTCCGGGTAGATATGGGTCGCGGGGGCGCTGACCCGATGCGTGATCGGATGATCCGCCGGACCAAGCGCTTCGGTGCGCAGCCAGCCGCAATAGCCATCCGCTTGCGACTGGACAAAGGCCCAGCCTTCCTGTTCGTCCACCACCAGCAGATCGACGCCGAAATTCACCTGACGGTCGCGCGCACCGGACGGGGCGCGGCACAGATCGGCCAGCGGCACTGCCAGCCGCATCAGCCGACCCGCCACATAGGCCGGACGCTCCAGCACGCCGCGCAGACTGTCCAGCGCGACGCGATCGGTCGCGGGCGTCAGGCGGCGATCGGTGGGGCGGGTCAGGATGGCCTCGGTCATTTCAGGATCTCCGGCAGAGCGTTCAGGATGGCGCGCATGCCCTGGCCCGCGCCACCCTTGGGACGACCGGGAGCCGCGCTGGGTTGCCAGCCATAGATGTCGAAATGGATGTAATTCCCGGCTTTTTCGGTAAAGCGGCGCAGGAACAGGGCGGCGGTGATCGCCCCGGCGAAGCCGCCGCCGGGCGCATTGTCCAGATCGGCGATGCCCGGCTCGATCATCGATTCATAGGGCTCCCAGAAGGGCAGGCGCCAGACCGGATCGGCATGGTCGCGCCCGGCATCATGAACGCTTTGCGCCACGCTGTCATCGTCGCAGAAGAAGGGCGGCAGGTCCGGCCCCAGTGCCACCCGCGCCGCGCCGGTCAGCGTCGCCATCGAGATCAGCAGTGCGGGCGCTTCCTCATCGGCAAGGGCCAGCGCGTCGCCCAGAACCAAACGGCCCTCGGCATCGGTATTGTTCACCTCGACCGTCAGGCCCTTGCGGCTGGTCAGGATGTCGCCGGGGCGGAAAGCATTGCCCGCAATGGCGTTTTCGACCGCCGGGATCAGTACGCGCAGCCGCATCCCCGCAGTCAGGCCCAGCCGGGCCAGCGTCTCGGACAGGCCCAGCACATTCGCCGCGCCGCCCATGTCCTTTTTCATCAGCCCCATCGACGAGGGCGGCTTGATGTCCAGCCCGCCGGTGTCAAAGCAGACCCCCTTGCCGACCAGCGTCAGCATCGGACCTTCGCCGGGGAAGCGCAGGTCGATCAAGCGCGGCGCCTGCGCGCCTGCCCGTCCGACGGCATGGATCATCGGGAAATTCTGCGCCAGCAGATCGTCGCCGGCGATGACGGTGACCGTGGCCCCGTGACGGGCGGCCAGATCGCGGGCCGTGCGTTCCAGATCCTCCGGCCCCATATCCGAGGCGGGCGTGTTGATCAGGTCACGGGCCAGATATTCACCCGCAGCCAAGGCCAGCACACGCTGCGGATCGACGCCCTCGGGGCAGACCAGCCGCGCCGCCGGGGCCTCGGCCTTGCGGTAACGGGTGAAACGGTATTGCGCGAACAGCCAGCCAAGCGCGCCGGTGGCAAGGTCCAGCCCCTCGGGCCGATTGGCCAGATACCAGTCGCCCTTGGGCAGAGATTCGGCGGCCTTGGCCAGCAGGTAGCGGTCGCGGCCCTTTGACTGCGGGCCGATGCCGTAAAGCGCGCCAGCGATGCCGCCGTCAGGCGTGGGCAGCAGGCAAAGCTGCCCGGCCTTTCCTGCAAATCCTTGCGCCTTGGCCCATGCGGCGGCGGCGGGCGTGGTCTCGGGTGGCAGATCCGGCCCGTCGGTTCCGGGGCGGACAAGCCACAGCTGCAGTGCGGCGTCAGAGGGGGCGGCGAATTCGGGAAGTTCGGGCATGTGCATGGGCCTTGGTCCTAGTCTTGCTAGGCAAGGTAACGCGCGGGAAGCGCATCGCAAGCCCGTTCGGCTATTCCGGCGCGGGCCGGTCCCAGACACAGGTCAGGGACTGGTTCCCGATCCGCATCAGCCGGGCCGAGGTTGCGACCAAAGCGGCAACGTCGCGATGCTCCGCGCAGCGTCCGACATCGATGGCCACCCCAGCCAGCGTGACCAGCCCCATCTGCCAGGCCAACCGCGACAGTCGGTCCGCATCGCGCGCGACCCCGGCCAGATCCCCCTGTCCCACTGCCAGCAGCGTGCGGCTGAGGGCCAATGCCATCTGCTCCAACGCCGCGCCGATCACCTCGGACGCGGTGGTTTCGCCCAGTTCCTGGACGATTCCTTCCAGCCTGCGCCGGTCTATCGTCACGCGCTCTTCGACCGAAAGCCTTGCTATCTTTACCATCGAACCACCAGGAACAGCCTTGTCGCTGGCAGGCAAACTGTCATCAATCCATCAAGAAATGGTTGAGACGATCGGGCTAAACCTCTCGAACTTTATCGGTTCGGGCTGTATGACGTGCCAAACGGTAGAAGAGGATGTCATGAAACAGGCCCGACCGCTGCCCCATTACCTCGTCCAGCGCTATCAGGGCTGGCGCGCCACCGCATTCAACGAAAACCGCAGCTGGTATCGCCGCCTTGCCGAAGGCGGGCAGCATCCGCGTGCCATGGTCATCGCCTGCTGCGATTCGCGGGTGCATGTCACCTCGATCTTCGGCGCGGATACGGGCGAGTTCTTCATTCACCGCAATATCGCCAATCTGGTGCCGCCCTATCTGCCCGACGGCCAGCAGCACGGGACCTCGGCGGCGGTGGAGTACGCGGTCAATGCGCTCAAGGTCGCGCATCTGGTGATCGTGGGGCATACCGGTTGCGGCGGTGTCGCGGGTTGCCATGCCATGTGTTCCGGTCACGCCCCCGAGCTTGAGGAAAAGACCAGCTTTGTCGGTCGCTGGATGGACATCCTGCGCCCCGGTTACCAGCGTGTCAGCGAACTGCCCGAGGCCGATCAGGTCGCCGAGCTGGAACGGCAGGCGGTGCTGATCTCGCTGGAAAACCTGATGACCTTCCCCTTCATCCGCGAGAATGTGGAGGCTGGGAACCTGTCGCTGCATGGCGTCATCCACGACATCGCCGAGGGCACGCTGCTGGAATACAGCCCGGAAACCGACAGCTTCGCTCTGGTCGGCTGAGCCGGACTTGTTGCCGGGCCGTCAAGGCTGGTATGGCAGTGCTGTACCAGCCGAAAGGACGTCCCATGACCGCGCTGCCTTCCTCCGATGACATTGCCCGCATGGACGCGGCTGACCCGCTGGCCGCATTGCGCGAACGCTTCCTGCTGACCAAGGGTGAAGTCTATCTGGATGGGAATTCGCTGGGCGCGGCCAGTATCGACGCCTTGGCGGCCTTGCAGGTTGCCGCCCGTGATGAATGGTCGCGCGACCTGATCCGCAGCTGGAACAGCGCTGGCTGGTTCGACCTGCCGGTTGAACTTGGCGACAGCATCGGGCGGTTGATCGGGGCGGCAGCGGGGCAGGTGGTAGTCACGGACACCACCTCGATCAATATCTACAAGGCGCTGCATGCGGCGATCGGGTTGCGGCCGGGCCGCGACGTGATCGTGGCCGAGGCGGGCAGTTTTCCGACCGACCTGTACATGGCCGAGGGGGTAATCTCGACCCTGCCCGGCATGAGCCTGCGGCTGGAAGGCCGCGACGCCCCCCGGATCGAGGATCTGCTGGACGAGCGTGTCGCCGTGGTGCTGGTCAATCACGTGAATTACCGCAGCGGCGAATTGCGCGACATGGCGGCGCTGACCCGCAAGATCCACGCCTCGGGTGCGCTGGTGGTCTGGGATCTTTGCCATTCGGCGGGGGCGCTGCCGGTAGAACTGGATGCGTCGAATGCCGATTTCGCGGTCGGTTGCAGCTATAAATACCTGAATGGGGGGCCCGGCGCGCCAGCCTTCCTTTATGCCGCCCACCGCCATCTGGGGCAGGTCGCGCAGCCGCTGAGCGGTTGGTGGGGCCATGCCCGGCCCTTTGCCTTTGAGACCGGCTATGCGGGCGATCCGGGCATTCGCCGCTTTCAATGCGGCACCCAGCCGGTCCTGTCGCTGCGGGCGCTGAAAGGCGCGCTGGACATTTGGGATCAGGTCGACATGCAGGCCCTGCGCACGAAAAGCCTTGCGCTGACCGATCTGTTCATCGAACTGGTCGAGGGGCAATGCGCCGGGCTGGGCTTGACCCTGCAGACCCCGCGCGAGTCCGCGCAGCGTGGCAGTCAGGTCGCCTTTGCGCATGAGAATGCCTATGCCGTCATGCAGGCGCTGATCGCGCGGGGCGTGATCGGGGATTTCCGTGCGCCAGACATCCTGCGCTTCGGCTTTGCGCCGCTTTACCTTAGCCATGTCGATGTCGCCCGTGCGGCGGATGTACTGCGCGACGTGCTGCAGACCGAGGAATGGCGCGAGGCGCGCTTCGCGGTGCGCGCTGCCGTGACCTGAACGTGAAAGGGCCTGCCCGGAACCGGACAGGCCCGATGTCTTTCAGGCGTTGGCGGTCCAGCCAAGGGCCCGCGGGCGCGCCTTGGCGATGGCCGCGACCAGCATGCCGGTGATGGCGGCTTTCAGCAGGTCGCCCGGAATGAAGATCGCCATCAGCATGGTGCATTCGCTGATGCTTTTACCCAGGCTGACCGACATCCCGACAATGCCGAAAGCGTAAAGTACGACGACGCCACCCAGCACCGCGCCGATGAAGGCGCGCAGCCCCACATGGCGCAGGCGGGCATGTTCGACGAACCACCCGGTCACAAAGGCTGCGATGGGGAAACCGACGAGGAAACCCGCGGTCGGTCCGGCAAAGACCGCTAGACCGCCGCGGCCTCCGGCCAGAAGCGGCAGGCCGATGGCGACCAGCAGCAGGAACAGCATCACCGACAGGAAGCCGCGCTTTGCGCCCAGCATGGCCCCGGCAAGCATGATACCCATGCCCTGCGCCGTGATCGGCACGCCAAAGGCCAGGGTGATCTTGGGGACTAGCCCAAGTGCTGCGATCAGCGCCGCGAAAAGCGCGATCTGTGCGACGTTTCTTTCCATGTCACTCCTCCGTGGGGGGATTCAGGCCGCCGCGTGCCCGCAGCGCTTCAGCCAGATGATCCGCATCGTCCAGCGCCAGAAGCGCCATTGGCAGGACGATATGCCAATTCGCCCGCCGGGGCGAGCGTGCCCGCCATGCCTCCAGCAGCATCCGGCCCTTGCCGATCAGGACCGGGGTGAAGCGGATGACCAGCGGGATGGCGGATTCGATCACGCCGACCGGCAGTCCGATCCGACGCAGCGGTGCCAGCAGGCGATGCAGCAGATCGGTCATGTCGCCAAGGCTGGTGGTCATCGTCACCAGATTGGCCAGCGCCAAAGCCGTGACCATGCGCAGGGCGGTGCGGATGCCCTCGGGCCAGTTGCCAGCGAAGGCGTGCCAGACTAGCAGCAGCGCGACAAAGGGCCAGATCACCCGTATTTGCCGCAGCCCGTGGCTGAGAAAATGTCGCCCCGGCAAAGCATAAAGCACCAGCGTCAACGCCAGTGCCGCCGCCTGCGCCCAAAGCGGCTGCAGCAGGAACAGCGCGGTCGTTGCGCATGCCAGCGCCAGCAGCTTGGCCCCGGCGGGCCAGCCATGTGCGCGGGTCCTAACCGGCGAGGTCAGCGAGATCATCGCCTGCCCCTTCCCGGATCATCGCGGCTTCGAACTCGGCCAGCAGGTCGGGACCGTCCTCGGCCCGGATCTGGCCCTGATCCAGCCAGCAGACATGGCCGTAGCCCGCCAGATCGCGCGGATCATGCGAGATATGCAGGATATTGGCGCCGCTGCTCTCCAGATGGCGGGTCAGCTGCATCCGGGTCGGGATGTCCAGCCCGGCAAAGGGCTCATCAAGGATCAGCCAGCGCGGCTGCATCGCCGTCACCGCCATCATGCACAGCAGATGCTTCTGCCCCTGAGACAGGGCCTCGGTGGTGGCGTCGATCCAATGGGACTTGCCGAAGCGTGCCAACGTGGCCTGCGCGGTATCGCGTGCTTCCAGCTTGTTGCGGCCCATCTGGCGCAGGCCAAAGCAGATTTCCTCAAGCACGGTGGGAAAGATGATCTGATGCTCGGGGTTCTGGAACAGGATGCCGACGGTGGCGATGGCGGCGCGGCGGTCCTTGCAGACATCGACGCCTTCGATCAGCACGCGCCCTTCCGTGGGGGCGACCAGCCCGGCCAACAGCCGCGCCAGCGTGCTTTTGCCGGAACCGTTGCGGCCGATGATGCCGATACGGGGCGCGTCCAGCCGCAGCGTGATCCCCTGCAGGATCCGGCGCGGGCCGATGGCGTGGGACAGGCCCTGAATCTGGATGCCGGAACCGGCTTGCATGCATTCGCCTCACGAGACGGTTTGTCAGAATCGCGAACCCCTCTAACATCTTTGTAGCCGGTTGAAACCCGCATCACCCAAGGAGGGTCGCATGAGCTGGAATCCCGCACTCGAACCCGGATGTCCCGATCAGGTCTCGTTGGACAGCATCGAGACCCTGATCATCCCGCGCGCCCGTGACCTTGGTGCCTTCGAGGTGATGCGTGCGCTTCCCGCGCCGAAACGGCAGATGGTCGGGCCATTCATCTTCTTCGATCAGGCCGGTCCGGCTGAATTCCTGACTGGCCAGGGCGTCGATATCCGTCCGCATCCGCATATCGGGCTGGGCACTGTCACCTATCTGTATCAGGGCGATTTCCACCACCGCGACAGCATCGGCACCGATCAGGTGATCCTGCCCGGCGCGGTCAACTGGATGGTGGCGGGCAAGGGCGTCACCCATTCCGAACGCACCAGCGCGCAGGGCCGCAAGGGGCCGCATTCGCTGTTCGGCATCCAGACATGGATCGCCCTGCCCGAAAGCCATGAGGATATCGACCCGGTCTTTGAGCATCACGAAAAAAACCGCCTGCCCGATTTCACCGATGGCGGCATCCATGCGCGGCTGATCCTTGGCCGCGCCTATGGCGAGACTGCGCCTGCGACCATGTATTCGGACACGTTCTATCTGGATGTGGCTCTGGACCCCGGTGCGCGCTTCCCGCTGCCCGACGACCATGAGGATCGCGGCATCTATGTGACCCAGGGCTCGGTGCTGATTTCGGGGCAGGAGTTTCCGGCGGGGCGGATGATGGTGTTCCGGCCGGGGGACAAGATTACCGTCGCAGGTGGCGCGCAGGGTGCGCGCATCATGGCGCTGGGGGGCGAGACCCTGAACGGGCCCCGCTATATCTGGTGGAACTTCGTCGCCTCGTCACAGGAGCGGATCGAGCACGCCAAGCAGGAATGGGCCGCCGCGAATTGGGGGCAGGGGTTGTTCCACCTGCCGCCCACCGACCATGACGAGTTCATTCCGCTGCCTTAAGGGCGCAGCAGCACCTTGCCCGCCTTGCCCGGAGCAAGCGAGGCGCGCACGGCATCCCCGATCTGGTCGAAGCTGTAGATGCCTTCGACCGGCAGCTTCACCGCACCCTGGATCACCAGACCCATCAGTTCGGCGATCAGCCGTGCCATGCCCTCGGGGCCAAGCGCGACCGCCACCTTGGACGCCCAGTAGCCCTTGACCACTGCTTGCTTGTAGATCAGGTCGCCCGCGTCCACGATCATCGGCTCTCCGGTCATCGACCCGAATGAGACCAGCACGCTGTCATCGCCCAGCACGCCCAGCAGCTCGCCGCTGGCCTTGCCGCCGATGGAATCGACACCTGCGCGGATCGAGGCACCGCCGGTCAGCGCGCGGACACGGTCCTGCCAGCCCTCGGTCGAGGCGACGACATTGGTGATGCCCAGTTCGGCCAGTTCGGCGATGGTTTCCTCGCGGCGGACAAGGCTGATGACATTGATGTCGCGCGCGGCGCCCAGCATGGACACGGCCTTGCCGACCGCACCATTGGCGGCGTTCAGGATGATCCAGTCGCCCTTTTCCAGCTTCAGGAACTCCAGCAGCGTAAGCGAGCTGAAGGGCATGGCGATGAGTTGCGCGCCCTGTTCGTCGCTGATCGCGTCGGGCAGCGGCACGACCGAATGCGCGGGAGCCACGAAATACTCGGCCCAGGTGCCGTGGACACCGGCGACGGCAATGCGCTGGCCGATGGTCAGGCCGGTGACGCCGGGACCGACCGCGTCGACGGTGCCGACAGCCTCGGTGCCGCCGATGGCGGGCAGTTCGGGCTTGTAGCCATAGACGCCGCGCACGGTGACCAGATCGTGGTTGTGGATCGAGGACAGGATGGTGCGGATGCGGACCTGACCTTCGGCGGGTTCCGGGATCGGGCTGTCGGCGGCGGTCAGGACATCGGCGGGTTCACCGAAAGTCGAATGGATGGCACTGCGCATGGCAATCTCCTTGGATCTGTTCATTCTTGGGGTCCGCAATCCAGCAGGCGCTCGGTTGCGGTAAGGGCGCGCTCAAGCGGCGCGGAACTGCGGGTCAGGCGGGAAAGCAGCGCCGCCCCCAGCCACATCTGGTAAAGCGTCTGGGCCAAAGCCTTGGGCTTGGCGCCCTGCGGCAGCGAGCCGTCCTTGCGCCCGTCGCGGATCACATCGGCCAGCCGGGCGACCAGCGCCTCGGTGCCGTCGCTCAGGACGTGGCGCATGTCTTCGGACAGGTCCGAGACCTCGGCGGCCAATTTGACGACGATGCAATCCTCGGCCCAGCCGGGCTGGCCTGCGGTGGCATCCTCGGCCAGCCAGCCCTGAAAATAGCGCATCAGGCGGGCGCGACCGGTGCCTTCGGTCAGCAGCGAATCCAGCTTCTGGCCGTAATCCTCAATGTAGCGCTGCAGCAGCGCGACGCCGAAGGCCTCTTTCGAGGCGAAATAATGGTAGAAACTGCCCTTGGGCACGCCCGAGGCTGCAAGGATCTCCTGCAGGCCAAGGGCGGCGAAACCCTTTCTTTGCACCAGCGCGTGGCCGGTTTTCAGGATGGTCAGACGGGTGGATTCGGTCTTGGACGGTGCGTTCATGACCGGCATATAGGAACGACTAGACCGGTCGTCTAGTAATAATAGACCAGTCGTCTAGAAATTATCCAACCGCCGCCCGTCCGTGGGATCGAAAACATGCAGATGCTGCGGATCGGGCGCGACATCGACCCGGTCACCGCGCTGCGCTTGCGTCGTGCCGGGCAGGCGCAGGGTCATGGCGGCGTCCGATCCCGCGATCACCCCATAGCCAAAGGCATCCGCGCCCAAGCGCTCGACCGAGCGCAGATCGACCGGGATTGCGGGCTGCCCGGCCTCGGCCAGATGCAGATGCTCGGGACGCAGGCCCAGTCGCAGGCTGCCCGAGGGCAGGCCGGACAAGGGCAGGCGATGACCGCCGGGCAGGGTGACACCGCCCGCCTCGGCCTCGACCGTGAAGATGTTCATCGCCGGAGAGCCGATGAAGCCCGCGACGAATTCGGTGGCCGGGGTCTGATAGACCTCAAGCGGAGTCGCGATCTGCTCGGCCACGCCCTTGTTCATCACGATCAGGCGGTCGGCCAAGGTCATCGCCTCGACCTGATCATGGGTGACGTAAAGCGTGGTCTGGCCGGTGCGCAGATGCATCTCTTTGATCTGCAACCGCATCTGGACGCGGAGTTTCGCATCCAGATTGGACAGCGGCTCATCAAGCAGAAAGGCCGAAGGCTCGCGCACCAAGGCCCGGCCCATCGCCACCCGCTGGCGCTGCCCGCCCGACAAGGCGCGGGGCTTGCGGTCCAGATAGGGTTCCAGTTCCAGCATGCGGGCGGCTTTGGCCACCTGCGCCTCGATCTGATCCTTGGGCATTTTCGCGATCTTCAGCCCATAGGCCATGTTCTCGCGCACCGACATGTGGGGATAAAGCGCGTAATTCTGAAAGACCATGGCGATGTCGCGCTCGCGCGGTTCAAGGTCGTTGACCACCTTGCCGCCGATTTCCAGCGTCCCCGAGGTGATTGCCTCAAGCCCGGCGACCATGCGCAGCAGCGTGGACTTGCCGCAGCCCGAAGGGCCGACGATCACCACGAATTCGCCATCGGGAATTTCGATGCTGATGCCGTGGATGACCTGATTGCCGGAATAGCTTTTGCGAACGTCGTTCAGAAGGATGCGGGCCATTTATTTCTCCGTCTCGACCAAACCCTTGACGAACCAGCGCTGCATCAGCACGACCACAAGGATCGGCGGCAGGATGGCCAGCACGGATGTGACCATCACCAGGTTCCAGGGCGTATCGGCATCCGCAAAAGAGATCATCTTTTTCAGCGCGATGACGATGGTGTTCATTTCGTTGGAATTCGTGACCAGCAACGGCCACAGATATTGCGTCCAGCCATAGATGAACTGGATGACGAAGATCGCCGCGACATTGGTCAGCGACAGCGGCCACAAGATGTCGCGAAAGAACCGCCACGGCCCGGCGCCATCCACCCGTGCGGCCTCAAGCAGCTCATCGGGGATGGTCATGAAGAACTGCCGGAACAGCAGTGTTGCCGTGGCCGAGGCGATCAGCGGCAGGATCAGGCCCGGATAGGTGTCGATCAGCCCCAGATCGACCATGACCTTGTAGGTGGGCTGGATGCGGACCTCGACGGGCAGCATCAGCGTGATGAAGATCAGCCAGAAACACACCATGCGCAGCGGAAAGCGAAAGAACACGATCGCATAGGCCGAGGCCATGCTGATCGCGATTTTCCCCAGCGCGATCCCCAGCGCGACGATGGTGGTGTTGGCCAGCAGCCGCCACAGGCTGACGCCGCCGATGCGGCTGACCCCGCCGCTGAAGGCGTCACGGTAATTGGCGGCGGCCTCGGCTCCGGGGATCAGCGGCAAAGGCGGGCGCAGGATGGTCTGGGTCGTATGGGTCGAGGCGATGAAGACGTAATAGATCGGGAAGGCCACCACGATCACGCCCAGAACCATCCAAAAATGCGCCAGCATCCTTTCGCTGGCGCGGGCGGCGATGGGGCTGTCCTGGACCTCAGCCATAATGCACCCTCCGTTCGATGAAGCGGAACTGGAAGGCGGTCAGGGCGATGACGATCACCATCAGGATCACCGATTGCGCGGCAGAGGAGCCCATGATCAGGTTCACGAAGCCGTCGTTATAGACCTTGTAGACCAGCGTTTCCGTGGCTTTGCCCGGGCCGCCTCCGGTGACGGCATGGATGATCCCGAAGGTGTCGAACAGCGCATAGACCGTGTTCACCACCAGCAGGAAGAACGTCGTTGGTGCCAGCAGCGGGAAAGTAATGGTCCAGAAACTGTGCCGACGGGTCGCGCCGTCGATGGCGGCGGCCTCCAGCAGCGAACGCGGGATGGCCTGAAGCCCGGCGACGAAAAACAGGAAATTATAGCTGATCTGTTTCCATGTCGCGGCGGCGACGATCAGGATCATCGCATGATCGGCATTCAGCAGCGGATTCCAGTTGATGCCCATGATCCGCAACGGGCGTGCCAGCGTCCCGAAACTGGGATTGAACATGAACAGCCACAGCATCCCGGCGATGGCGGGCGCAACGGCATAGGGCCAGATCATCAACGTGCGATAGAAGCCCTTGCCGCGAATGATCTTCTCCGCCTGCACTGCCAGAAACAGCGCAATCGACATCGCCAAAAACGCGACCGAGGCCGAAAACACCGCGGTCACCTGCACCGAGTTCAGGTAATTCGGATCGCTCAGCACCTTCCGGAAATTCGCCAAGCCGACAAAGGTCGAACTTAGCCCGAAAGGGTCCTCTTTCAGCATGGATTGCCGGAACGCCTGCGCGGCGGGCCAATAGAAAAAGATCAGCGTGATCGCAAGCTGCGGCGCCAGCAAAAGCCAGGGCAGCAGCCTGTGCGGAAAGACCGTGCGTCTCATCCGTCCCCCCCTTGTCGGTGGGGCGGGCAGCCAAGGGCCGCCCGCCGGTTCCGGCTTAGCCGCCGGTGAGGTCCCTGATCGCGGCATTGCCGCGCTCGGCTGCGTTTTTCAGCGCGGTTGCGGCATCCTGCTGGCCCGCCAGCATCTTTTCGTATTCTTCGTTCTGGATGTCGCGCAGCTGCGGCAGGTTCGGCGCGCGCACCCCCTTCGAGTTCTCGGTCGGCGGCTTGCCGGACATCTGCAGGATCGGCACCTCGCGCGCCGGGTTCTTTTCATAGAAGCCCGAAGCCTTGGTCGCCTCATAGGCGGCCATCGTCACCGGCAGATAGCCCGACTGTTCGTGCAGGAACTGTTGCACCTCGGTCTTGGACAGATAGGCAAAGAAGGCGGCGACGCCCTTGTAGATATCGTCCGACTTGCCGCCCATCACCCAAAGCGAGGCCCCGCCCGGCGTGGTGTTCTGCGGCGCGCCCGCTGCGGTTTCGTCATAGGGCAGCTGGCCAATGCCGTAATTCATCCCCGACTTCACGATGTCGCCCAAGCCACCCGAACTTTCGGTCAGGATGCCGCATTCGCCCGAGGTGAAGTTCTGCTTGGCCTCCGATGTGCGGCCGCCATAGACAAAGACGCCCTCTTTCGCCAGATCGGCAAGTTCTTGGAAATGCTTGACGAAAAGTGGGCCGTCGATCTTCAGCTCGGGCACTCCGGCCAGTCCGTTTTCATTCGTGGCCCAGCTGACATTGTTCCAGGCGGCGAAGTTCTCGGTATGGATCCAGGTCAGCCAGGTCGAGGTATAGCCGCAGGTCGCAGCCCCCGATTCCTTGATCTTGCGGGCGGCGGCCCAGACCTCGGCCCAGGTCTTGGGTGGGTTGTCCACATCAAGGCCCGCCTTCGCGAAAATGTCCTTGTTGTAGTAAAGGATCGGCGAGGACGAGTTGTAGGGGAAGGACAGCATCTCGCCTTCCGGGGTGGAATAGTAACCGACGATCCCGGCCAGATACTGGCTTTTGTCGAAGGTCTGGCCGCCTTCCTTCAGGACCTCGGCCACCGGCTTGATCGCGCCCTTGGCGCCCATCATGACGCCGGTGCCCACGTCAAAGACCTGCATGATGTCGGGGGCCTGTCCGGCGCGGAAGGCGGCGATGCCCGCGTTCAGCGTTTCGGGATAGGTGCCCTTGAACACGGGCTTCAGCTCATATTCGGACTGGCTGGCATTGAAGTCGCTGGCGATCTTGGTGACGACCTCGGCATTGGCACCGGTCATCGCGTGCCACCAGGAAATCTCGGTCGCGGCATGGGCAGACAGGGGCAGGGCCGCCATCAGACCTGCGCACCAGAGTGCGGTCTTCTTCATGGATGAACCTCCGTTCCATGTGGTCCGGCAGACCGAAATCCGCCGCGCATGGGCGGGCTGGGATGGCCCGTCCACGGACCGGATCCTCCCCATCCGGCCCGCCGAGTGTAGTCCGACCAGACATGGCGCTGTCAATTCGCAATGCTTGGTGACAGCGGCATGACCATGGGGCAGGAATGTTTTTAGTGTCCGGCAGGAAACCATGCGGCCCCGGTAATCGTTGAGATGCCAGCGGACGGGACCCGTCATACAGGGGAGATTTCCGAATGAATTCGATCATTTACATTGTCGGTCTGGTGGTCGTGGTGCTGTTCATCCTATCCATGCTCGGCCTGCGGTAATGCCAGATCAGGCGCCGGTCGCGGGTCGCGGCCAGGTCGACTGGGGCGCAGTGCTGGCCGGTGCGGTCGTTGCCGCCGGTGCTGCGCTGGTGCTGACCACGCTGGCGGCCGGGCTGGGATTTGGCTCGGTTTCGCTGGGGGTGGATGGCGGTATCAGTGTGATTGGCCTGATCCTGACCGGGGTCGTCTCGGCCTGCTCGATGCTGTTGCCATATTGGCTGGGCGGCTATGTCGCCGGGCGCATGCGTCGCCCGGTTGGCGGTCGATCGGCGGATGGGCTGAACGGTCTGGTGGTCTGGGGGTTGGGATTGATCCTGACCACCATGGTCACCGGAGGCCTGATCGGCGGCACCGTCCGCGCGGTCGAAGAGGGCGTCCATGCCACCACCGAGGCCGCGGGCGATGCGATGGGCGCCGTCGTGCAAGAGGCCAAGGATATGGCGGGTCAGGTTCATCTGCCCGGTTTCGATGACCTGCTGCCCGATACAATCCCGAACAATCCGCTTGATTACATCGCGGACAGCCTGCTGCGCGCCGACGGCCCGCCGCCGCAGCTTCCACAAGGTGAAGGGATTGAGATCCGCCGCCAGATCATCGCCGTGTTGGTGCAGTTGCTGCATCGGGGCGAGATTTCGGATGAGGATGCCGGTTTCCTGCATCGCAAGGTGGCCCAGCTAACCGGTCTGGCCGAAGATGCTGCCAAGGCCCGCGTCGATCAGGCCATTACCCGCGTGCAGGACATTCGCACCGAGACCCAGCAGAAGGTCGAGGCCGCCAAATCCGAAGCCGAAGCCAAACTGACCGAGGCCAAGGCCGCTGCCGCCGGTCTGGCGGACAAGCTGCGGCTGGCGGCGATGCTAAGCGCCTTTGTCATGGCGGCATCGGCCCTGCTGGCGGCGTTGGCAGCGCGTTCCGGTGCGATCCGCGGTGGCAGGACGCGCGAGGCGACCTGATTACTCTTGCGGATGGGCGGGGCAGATCTGGATCTGCGTTCCCCATTCGGCGCAGCGCGCGGCCAGATCGCGGGGCAGCGGGCAATCGGTGAACACCGTGTCGATCTCGGACAGGCTGGCGATACGGGCCGGGGCCGGGCGGCCCAGCTTGGAATGATCGGTGACCAGAAAGGCCCGGCGCGCCTGACGCAGGATGGCGCGGCTGACCCGCACTTCGGCCAGATCGAAATCCAGCATGTCGCCGTCATGGTCCAGGGCCGAGGTCCCGACCACCGCGTAATCGACCTTGAACTGCTCAAAGAACTGCGTCGTCAACTCTCCGACCAGCCCGCCGTCTGACCGACGCAGCGCGCCCCCCGCCACCATGATTTCGCAGCCGGGATTGGCCAGCAGGATATTGGCCACGTTCATGTTGTTGGTGACCACGGTGATGTTCGAGTGATGGACCAAAGCCTGCGCCACCGCCTCGGTCGTGGTGCCAAGGTTCAGGATCAGGCTGCAATTGTCGGGAATGGCGGCTGCGCAGGCCGCGCCGATAGCGGATTTGGCATCCGCATTCATCCGCCGCCGCGCCTCATATCCCAGATTGACCGTGCCCGCGCGGGGCACCGCGCCGCCATGCACGCGGTCCAGCAAGCCCGCCTCGGCCAGCTCACCCAGATCGCGCCGGATGGTTTGCAGCGTCACCTCGAACCGCTGGGCCAGATCATCGACCTGCACACGACCCTCACTGCGCGCCAGATCAAGAATCTGGTTCTGCCGAATGCCCAGTGCCATGTCGCCTCCCTTGTCGCGCTTCCCGGATGAAGATGAAGCCATTCGCGAATACGCGCAAGTCTGCCATACCGCAAATATGAATGTTCGTTTTGTTGGTTTTCGCAAGGTAAACGAAAATATCTGTTGACGGATACGTGAGCGCGGGTGCAGCTTTCGCTTCAGACGGGGTTGGGAGGCTTCGGAGGGTCGGGTGTCGTCGCAAGCAGGTTTGGTCAGTGATCTTTTCATCATCGGCGGCGGCATCAATGGCTGCGGGATCGCGCGTGACGCGGTCGGGCGCGGCCTGTCCGTTACGCTGGCCGAGATGGGCGATCTGGCCCAGGCAACCTCGTCTGCCTCGACCAAGCTCTTCCATGGCGGGCTGCGTTACCTTGAGTTCTTCGAATTCCGGCTGGTCCGCGAGGCGCTAGAGGAACGCGAGACGCTGCTATCGGCCATGCCCCATATCAGCTGGCCGATGCGTTTCGTGCTGCCCTATTCCCCGGACATGCGGTTCGAATCCGCCACGCCGACTTCGCGGCTGCTGGGGATGGCGATGCCGTGGATGCGGGGGCGTCGTCCGGGTTGGCTGATCCGTCTGGGACTGTTTCTTTACGACAATCTGGGCGGACGAAAGATCCTGCCGGGCACGCGCAGGCTGGACCTGTCCAGTGATCCCTTGGGCCGTCCGCTGAAGCAGGGTTTCCGGCTTGGCTGGGAATATTCCGATTGCTGGGTGCAGGATGCGCGGCTGGTCGTGCTGAACGCCCGTGATGCCGAGGCGCGGGGCGCAACCATCCTGACCCGCCGCCGCGTCACCCATGCCGAGCGCGTGGACGGTTTGTGGCACATCACCACCGAAGGCGCGGATGGCCCGGCAGTCCATCAGGCCCGCGCGCTGGTCAATGCCGGGGGTCCGTGGGTCGAGGATGTCATCCGCAATGTCACCCATATCCCCACGACCGAAGGCGTTCGGCTGGTTCGTGGCAGTCATATCGTCGTGCCGAAACTCTATGATCACGACCGCTGCTATTTCTTTCAGGGGACGGATGGGCGGATCATCTTTGCCATCCCCTATGAGCAGGATTTCACCCTGATCGGCACCACCGACATGGACCACAAGGGTCCGCCCGGTGAGGCCCGCTGCACCGACGAGGAGCGCGATTACCTTTGCGCCTTTGCCAGCCGCTATTTCGCGCTGCCGGTGACGCCCGCTCCGGTGGTCTGGACCTATTCCGGGGTGCGGCCGCTTTACAATGACGGTGCGAAATCGGCCACGGCGGCGACGCGGGACTATGTTCTCAGCCTGCATGAGGACGGGCCGCCGCTGCTCAACGTCTTTGGCGGCAAGATCACCACCTATCGGCGGCTGGCGGAAAGTGCGCTGGCAAAGCTTGCGCCGCATTTCCCGCATTCCGGGGCGGCATGGACGGCGCGGGTGCCACTGCCGGGCGGCGATTTTCCGGTCAGCGGCGTGGCCACGCTGACCTCGCGCATCGCCGCACGCTATCCATTCCTGACGGCGCCGCAGGTCCAGCGTCTGCTGCGCACCCATGGGACCGAAGTTTTCGACGTGCTGGGCAATGCCACCTCGCGCGCCGACCTTGGCCGGGATTTCGGCGCCGGCCTGTCCGAGGCCGAGGTGAACTGGTTCCTGACCCGCGAATATGCCCGCACAGCCGAGGACATCCTGTGGCGGCGCACCAAGCTGGGATTGAAGATGACAAGCGAACAGATCGACGCGCTGGCGGCATGGCTTGCGGGCCGCGCCGCAGACGCGGCCGAGTGAGGGAGAGGCAATGGTTCTGGAATTGCAGGCAGTGTCACGGATGGTCGAGGGGCGGGTCCATATCCACCCCACCAGCCTGACATTGCAGAATGGCACGATGAACGTGCTGCTGGGGCCGACCTTGTCGGGCAAGACCAGCCTGATGCGGCTGATGGCGGGGCTGGATGCGCCGACCACGGGCCGCATCCTGTGGCATGGCGAGGACGTGACCGGCAAGCGCGTGCAGGACCGGGGCGTCGCCATGGTCTATCAGCAATTCATCAACTATCCCGGCCTGACGGTTTACGAAAACATCGCCTCGCCCCTGCGCATCCTTGGCCGCCCCAAGGCCGAGATCGACCGCAAGGTCCGCGAAACCGCCGAGATGCTGCACCTGACGCCCATGCTGGGGCGCAAGCCCTTGGAACTGTCGGGCGGCCAGCAGCAACGCTGCGCCTTGGCCCGCGCGCTGGTCAAGGGCGCGGGGCTGGTGCTGCTGGATGAACCCTTGGCGAACCTCGATTACAAGCTGCGCGAGGAATTGCGGGTGGAAATTCCCCGCATCTTCGAGGCCTCGGGCGCGATCTTTGTCTATGCCACCACCGAACCCGAGGAAGCGCTGCTTCTGGGCGGCAATACCGCGACCCTGTGGGAGGGTCGCGTTACCCAATTCGGCCCGACGCCCCGCGTCTATCGCGAGCCGGTCGATGCGACCACGGCGCGGGTCTTCAGCGATCCACCGATGAATTTCACCGGGGCGGTGAAACAGGGCGCGCGGCTGAGCTTCGGCGAGGGCGTCGATGCCCCGGCCTTTGCGGTTCAGGAAGGCAGCTACATGGCCGGTTTCCGCGCCAATCACCTGTCGCTGGAACGCCCCTCGGCGGCGGCGCTGGATCTGCGCTGCAAGGTGATCGTGACCGAGATCACCGGCGCGCAAAGCTTCATCCATGTCAGCCACGGTGAGGATCGCTGGATCGCGCTGGTCGAAGGCGTGCAGGTGCTGGAACCGGGGCAGGAAATCTCGCTGTGGCTGGATCCGCGCCACATCTATCTGTTCGACGGCGAGGGTCGGCTTGCCGCACCCGCCGCCTATGCGCAAGCCGCCTGAGGGAGGGGGATCATGGCACAGATCACGCTTGAAAACCTTGCCCACAGCTACAGTGCGCATCCGAAATCGGACAGCGACTATGCGCTGAAGGAAATGACCCATGTTTGGCAGGATGGCGGCGCCTATGCGCTGCTGGGGTCGTCGGGCTGCGGCAAGACCACGCTTCTGAACATCATCTCGGGGCTTTTGCGGCCCAGTCAGGGACGCATCCTGTTCGGCGATCGCGACGTGACCGACGCGCCCACGACCGAACGCAATATCGCGCAGGTTTTCCAGTTCCCGGTCGTCTACGACACCATGTCCGTGCGCGACAATCTGGCCTTTCCGCTGCGCAATCGCGGCATGGATGCGGCCTATATCAAGACCCGCGTCGACCAGATCGCCCGCATGATCGGGATGGAGGCGATGCTGTCCCGCAAGGCCCAAGGCCTGACGGCGGATGCGAAACAGAAGATCAGCCTTGGCCGCGGCATGGTTCGTGAGGACGTGAACGCCATCCTCTTCGACGAGCCGCTGACCGTCATCGACCCGCATATGAAATGGGAGCTGCGCACCCAGCTGAAACAGCTGCACCGCCAGTTCGGCCATACGATGATCTATGTCACCCATGACCAGACCGAGGCGCTGACCTTCGCCGACAAGGTCGTCGTCATGTATGACGGCCGCGTCGTGCAGATGGGTACGCCCGAAGAACTGTTCGAGACACCGGCGCATACATTCGTGGGATATTTCATCGGCTCTCCGGGGATGAATTTCATCGATGCCAAGATCGACGGCCACCGCGCCATGCTGATCGGCGGCACACAGGTGGATCTGGGCGCACATTACGGCACGCTTGCCGGGCGCACCCGCATCGGCATCCGCCCCGAACATGTCGTGCTGTCCGATCAGGGCCTGCCGGTGACCATTCGCCGGATCGAAGATGTCGGTCGCCACAGGATTCTGCGCGCCGAACTGTCCGGCACTCCCTTCAATATCGTCCTGCCCGAGGACGCGCCTCCGCCCGGCCCCTCGCCGCGCGTGGCGTTTCTGCCGGGCAAGATCGGCGTCTATGCCGATGACTGGCGGGTCGCCCCGCAAGCTGTGGAAAGGGCCGCCTGATGCAGAAAATCCAGAACAACAAGGCTTGGTTCCTGGTTCTGCCGGTGTTGGCGCTGGTCGCCTTTTCGGCGGTGATCCCGCTGATGACGGTGGTGAACTACGCTTTCAACGACACTTTCGGGAACAATGAGTTCTTCTGGGCGGGCCTCGAATGGTTCGATGAGATGATCCATTCCTCGCGCCTGCATGGGGCGCTGGGGCGGCAGATCCTGTTCTCGGCCATCGTGCTGGCGATCGAGGTGCCGCTGGGTATCTTTGTCGCGCTGAACATGCCCAAGAAGGGCTTCTGGTCCAGCCTTGTGCTGGTCGTCATGGCGCTGCCGCTGCTGATCCCGTTCAACGTGGTCGGTACGATTTGGCAGATCTTTGGCCGCGTCGATATCGGCCTGCTGGGACATACGCTTGAGGCGCTGGGGCTGGATTACAACTACGTCAACGATCCGATCGACGCCTGGGCCACGGTCATCGTCATGGATGTCTGGCACTGGACCAGCCTTGTCGCGCTGCTGTGCTATGCCGGGCTGCAGTCGATCCCGCAGGCCTATTATCAGGCCGCGCGCATCGATCAGGCCAGCCGTTGGGCAGTGTTTCGCTATATCGAGCTGCCCAAGATGAAGGGCGTGCTGCTGATCGCCGTGCTGCTGCGCTTCATGGACAGCTTCATGATCTATACCGAGCCCTTCGTGCTGACCGGCGGCGGTCCGGGCAATGCCACCACCTTCCTGTCCATCGATCTGGTCAAGATGGCGGTGGGGCAGTTCGACCTTGGCCCGGCGGCGGCCTTCAGCCTGATGTATTTCCTTGTGATCCTTCTGGTCAGCTGGGTGTTCTACACCGTCATGACCAGCATGGACAAAGCGGAGGCAGCCCAATGACACCGCGTTCCGCCAAGATCGTCATGACGCTTTACCTGCTGTTCCTGATGATCCCGATCTACTGGCTTGTGAACATGAGCCTGAAGACCAATGCCGAGATCACCGGCACCTTCAGCCTGTTTCCGCAGAACCTGACCTTCCGCAATTATCAGGTGATCCTGACCGACCCCAGCTGGTACATGGGCTATGTCAACTCGATCATCTTCGTGGTGATGAACACCGTCATCTCGATCGCGGTGGCCTTGCCTGCGGCCTATGCCTTCTCGCGCTACAATTTCATCGGGGACAAGCACCTGTTCTTCTGGCTGCTGACCAACCGGATGTCACCGCCCGCGGTCTTCGCGTTGCCCTTCTTCCAGCTGTATTCGTCGATCGGGCTGTTCGACACGCATATCGCGGTGGCGCTGGCGCATTGCCTGTTCAACGTGCCGCTGGCGGTCTGGATCCTTGAGGGTTTCATGCGCGGTGTCCCCAAGGAGATCGACGAGACTGCCTATATCGACGGCTATTCCTTCCCGCGCTTCTTCGTGAAGATCTTCATGCCGCTGATCGCCAGCGGAATCGGGGTCGCCGCCTTCTTCTGCTTCATGTTCTCATGGGTCGAACTGCTATTGTCGCGCACCCTGACCTCGGTCAACGCCAAGCCGATCGCGGCGACCATGACCCGGACGGTTTCGGCCTCGGGGATGGATTGGGGCGTGCTGGCTGCGGCGGGCGTGCTGACCATCGTGCCCGGCGCGCTCGTGATCTGGTTTGTCCGCAACTACATCGCCAAGGGCTTTGCCCTGGGGAGGGTCTGATGACCGACGCAGCAATCCCCGCCCATCGTCGCGGCAACTGGCAGGCCGTCTACCTGACCGCCGCGACCCTCCTTGGCGCCGTCCTTGCCTTCCTGGTCTGGGCCACGCCCACCAAGGACGGCGCCAAGGACTGGACCGCGCCGATGATCCCCGGTGGCTGGATGGCCTGGACCTTTCCGGTCGCGGCCTTCTTCTGGGTGATCGCCAGCCTGCTGGTCCTGTTCACCATTCTGGCCATCCGCTTTCCGGAAACCCCGCGCCGGGGCATCCTGCGGATCGAGACGACGCGTGGCGACCGGCTGTTCATCACGCTGCTGGGTTCGGCCTTCATCTGTCTGGCTTGGCTGTTCTTCTTTGGGGCTCCGGTTTGGTGGGGGCTGGCTTTGTGCCTGGCCTATGCCGCCGCGGTGTTCCGCTGGGTTTGAAATACCGGGCGGGGCTCAGGCCCCGCGCGGAAGAATGGACGTCTCATCAGGGAGGAAAACATGAGACCGACACGGACGACCACAGCGATCGCATTGGCGCTGATGGTCATGGGAGGAGCCCCGGCCTGGGCAGACATGGAGGCCGCCAAGAAATTCCTGGACGCCGAGATCGGCGATCTGTCCACGCTGCCACGCGCGGATCAGGAAAAGGAAATGCAATGGTTCATCGACGCCGCAAAACCGCTGGCGGGGATGGAAATCAAGGTCGTCTCGGAAACGATCACCACCCACGAATACGAATCCAAGGTGCTGGCCCCGGCCTTCACCGCCATCACCGGCATCAAGATCACCCATGACCTGATCGGCGAGGGTGACGTCGTCGAGAAGCTGCAGACCCAAATGCAGACCGGCGAGAATATCTATGACGGCTATGTCAACGACTCGGACCTGATCGGCACCCATTGGCGCTATCAGCAGGCCCGCGACCTGACCAAGTGGATGGCAGATGAGGGCAAGGCCTTCACCAGCCCGACGCTGGATCTGAACGACTTCATCGGGCTGAAATTCACCACCGCGCCGGATGGCGACCTGTACCAGCTGCCCGACCAGCAATTCGCGAACCTTTACTGGTTCCGGTACGACTGGTTCAACGATCAGAAAACCAAGGACGACTTCAAGGCCAAGTATGGCTACGATCTGGGCGTCCCGGTGAACTGGTCGGCCTATGAGGACATTGCCGAATTCTTCACCGGCCGCGACATGTCCTATATCGAAGGCGGCCCGGCCAAGGCCTGGGGCAACATGGATTACGGCAAGAAGGACCCCAGCCTTGGCTGGCGTTACACCGATGCCTGGATGTCCATGGCTGGCATGGGCGACAAGGGCGAGCCGAACGGTCTTCCGGTCGATGAATGGGGCGTCCGCGTCGACGAGAACTCTCGTCCCGTCGGCTCCTGCGTGGCGCGTGGCGGTGCGACCAACGACGCGGCTGCGGTCTATGCCGTGACCAAGGCGATCGAATGGCTGCAGAAATACACGCCGCCGGAAGCGCAGGGCATGACCTTCGGCGAGGCAGGTCCGGTTCCGGCGCGGGGCGACATCGCCCAGCAGATGTTCTGGTACACCGCCTTCACCGCCGACATGGTCAAGGAAGGGACCGCCGTGGTGAATGCCGACGGCACGCCGAAATGGCGCATGGCCCCCAGCCCGCATGGTGCCTATTGGTCGGAAGGGACCAAGATCGGCTATCAGGACGTGGGTTCGTGGACACTGATGAAATCGACCCCGGTGGACCGCGCGCAGGCCGCATGGCTTTACGCGCAGTTCGTTACCTCGAAGACCGTGGACGTGAAGAAATCCCATGTCGGGCTGACCTTCATCCGCGAGTCGACCATTCGCGACAAGTCCTTCACCGAACGCGCGCCCAAGCTTGGCGGTCTGGTCGAGTTCTATCGCTCGCCCGCCCGCGTGCAATGGTCGCCGACCGGCACGAACATCCCCGATTATCCGAAGCTGGCACAGCTGTGGTGGCAGAATATCGGTGATGCCATGTCCGGTGCCAAAACCCCGCAAGAGGCGCTGGATGCGCTTTGCGCAGAGCAGGAAAAGGTGCTGGAACGGCTTGAGCGCGCTGGTGTTCAGGGCGACCTCGGTCCCAAGATGAACGAGGAAAAGGACCCGCAGGAATGGCTGGACGCGCCCGGCGCGCCGGTGGGCAAGCTGGAAAACGAAAAGCCCAAGGGCGAAACCGTTTCCTATGACGAGCTGATCAAGTCCTGGCAGTAAGGGCTTACGGGGGCAGGGCCTTGCGCCTTGCCCCTTTTTCCATTTTCCGTCCCCGGTTCCAGCATGACCCATATCCTTGCCATTGATCAGGGGACGACCTCGTCCCGTGCGATCCTGTTTGACGCCTCGCTGCAGGTGATTTCCTCGGCGCAGGAAGAATTCCGCCAGCATTTCCCGGCCTCGGGCTGGGTTGAGCATGACCCCGCCGATCTGTGGGCCACCGCCGCCGCGACGGCGCGTGCCGCCATTGAGCGGGCAGGTATCGGTGCGGCCAGTATCGCCGCCATCGGCATCACCAACCAGCGCGAGACGACCCTGCTTTGGGACCGCGCCAGCGGGCGGGCGCTGCATAACGCCATCGTCTGGCAGGACCGTCGCACCGCCGATCTGTGCGAGCGGCTGAAGGCCGAGGGACATGAGGCGATGATCTCGGCCCGGACCGGGTTGCTGCTGGACCCCTATTTCTCGGGGACGAAACTGGCGTGGCTTCTGGACAATGTCGAAGGCGCCCGGGCGCGGGCCGAGGCGGGCGAACTGGCCTTTGGCACGGTTGACAGCTGGCTGATCTGGAACCTGACCGGGGGCAAGGTGCATGCGACCGACGCCACCAATGCCGCGCGGACGCTGCTTTATAATATCGCCGAGAACCGCTGGGACGAGGATATCTGCAAGCTGCTCGACATCCCGATTCAGCTTCTGCCCGAGGTGCGCGATTGCGCCGCCGATTACGGCATGACCCGCGCCGACCTGTTCGGGCACGAGATCCCGATCCTTGGCGTCGCGGGCGACCAGCAGGCCGCGACCGTGGGTCAGGCCTGTTTCCAGCCCGGAATGATGAAATCGACCTATGGCACCGGCTGTTTTGCGCTGCTGAACACCGGGCCGGACATGGTGCCCTCGAAGAACCGGTTGTTGACCACCATCGCCTATCGGCTGAACGGGCAGACGACCTATGCGCTGGAGGGCTCGATTTTCATTGCGGGCGCGGTGGTGCAATGGCTGCGTGACGGGCTGAAGATCATCCGCACCGCATCCGAAACCCAGCCCCTGGCGCAAAAGGCCGACCCTTTGCAGGATGTGGTGATGGTCCCGGCCTTTACCGGGCTTGGCGCGCCCTATTGGCGCCCCGATTGCCGGGGCGCGATCTTTGGCCTGACGCGCAATTCCGGCCCCGCCGAATTCGCCCGTGCGGCGCTGGAAAGCGTGGGCTACCAGACCCGCGACCTGCTGGAAGCGATGCGGGCCGATTGGGGTTCGGCGGGTGGGGCGGTGCTGCGGGTCGATGGCGGGATGGCGGCCAGCGACTGGTCGATGCAGTTCCTGTCCGACATTCTGGGCGCGCCGGTCGATCGACCCAAGGTGACGGAAACCACCGCGCAGGGGGCTGCCTATCTGGCCGGGCTGCAGGCCGGGCTGTGCCCGCCGCCCGATCAGATTTCCGGTCAATGGGCGCTGGATCGCCGCTTTGAGCCAAAGATGGATGACAGCCTGCGGCAGGCAAAGTATGCCCGCTGGAAAAAGGCCGTTGCGGCCACGATGGAGGCTGCATGAATTCCTTTGGCTTTGCCCTGCCGGGCCGCGTGATGTTCGGGCGGGGTGAGGCGCAAAAGGCTCCGGCGCTGATCCGGGCTTACGGTACGCGCGGGATCGTGGTGCATGGCGCGGATGGGACCCGGGCCGAATGGCTGGTGCAGGCTTTGCGCGCCGAGGGGACCGAGGTCCTGACGCTTGCCTGCGGATCGGAACCGACGCTGCAGATGCTACAGGACACGCTGGCACAAGCGAAGGGATTCCGCCCCGATTGGGTCGCGGGCTTGGGCGGAGGTGCGGCGCTTGATCTTGGCAAGGCATTGGCCGGGTTGATCCCGGCGCCGGGCGGGATCATGGACCACCTTGAGGTTGTCGGGCGCGGGTTGCCGTTGGCCGCCGCGCCCTTGCCATATATCGCACTGCCGACCACCGCTGGTACCGGGGCCGAGGCCACCCGAAATGCGGTGATCGGCTTGCCCGAACATGGCCGCAAGGTCTCGGTCAGGGATGAGCGGATGCTGCCACGTATCGCGATCGTCGATCCGGCGCTGACGGATCACTGCCCGCGTGGGGTGACGTTGGCCTCGGGGCTGGATGCACTGGCGCAGGTGATCGAACCCTATGTGTCCTCGAAGGCTACCCCCTTTACCGATGCGCTGGTGCGCCCGGTAATCGCGCCGGGCCTGCGCGCGCTGGCGCGGCTGATGCAAGCCGAGGATGCGGATGCGCGCGACAGGCTGGCATGGACCAGTCTTTGCGGTGGAATCGCATTGGCGAATGGCGGGCTTGGCGCGGTGCATGGACTGGCGGGCGTGATCGGTGGCGTCACCCCGGCCGCGCATGGCGCGATCTGTGGTGTGTTGCTGGGGGCGGTGCTTGAGATGAACCGCCGGCTGGTTTCCGATCCCGCGCGCATTGACGAGGTCTGCGCGATTATTGCCGATGTGCTGGGCGGCGATGCGGCGGACGCGCCACAGACCTTGGCGCAATGGGCCGCAGATTCCGGCTTGCCCGGGCTGCGCGCGCAGGGACTTGAGCCTGCGCAGCATGTCGCCGTGGCCGAGGCCTCGCTGGCCAGTTCCTCGATGAAGGGAAATCCGGTCGCGCCTGAAGTGTCCGAACTGGTCAAAGTACTGGCCGCGGCCGGCTGACGGCTAGGGCGCAGGCCTGCCCGATGCGACATCGCCGCGGGATCAACGCGGCGGTGCCTGAAAGCGCCACGCCCATGTCGCAAATCGCCTCGCGTCGCCCGAATGTCTGTTCCAGAACGGTTCCCGGTTGGAGAAGCGAAAGGAAAGATGATAGGGCCTCGGCGCAAATCAGGGTCTTGATCCGGTTCATGCCTGCGCGCGGCGCTGACGCGGCGGTCGGCAGGTCCGTTGTCAGGGCCATTGGCGAAGCGAAGGAGTGCGGCGAGTGACGGCGGAACTGATTGACGGCAAGGCGTTTTCTGTTCGGGTTCGGGGTCTGGTTGGGGCGCATGTGGCGCGGCTGGCGGCGCAGGGCATCGTTCCGGGTCTGGCAGTGGTGCTGGTGGGCGAGGA
>NZ_JACVAW010000021.1:0-65179 GCF_014851995.1 Paracoccus sp. PAR01 | reverse complement strand
GCCACAACCCCTCCAGCACCGCCAGATAGCTCGCCAGACCAATCGTGATCGCCGGAAACACAATGTGAAACGACACCGTGAAACCAAACTGAACTCGCGCCAACTCCAACGCACTCAGCGTAAACATCCGACGCGCTCCTGTCGCTGAGGGCGATGGCTGGGGATGTCGCGCATGTCTGGCCTCCAGATTTCCGATGATCGGGGGCCCGATCCGGTCCGTGGTCCTTCCAAATTCAGCAGCTTAGCGCATCCGGGCCGTTCCGCCTATCGGCTTGACCGCGCTAGCCCCGCCAGCGCAGCTTGGCCAGCAGCAGCGCAAAGGCGGGCGAGGCCTGCAGCCGCGAAGGGTAGTAAAGGTGATAGCCCGGAAAGCTGGGACACCAGTCCTCAAGCACCGGGATCAGTTCGCCGCTGTCGATCCACGGTTTCAGATGCTGATCAGGCAGGCAGCACAGGCCCAGCCCGGCCAGCGCCGCCTCGATGATCATTTCGGGGTCGTTGCAGGTGAACTGCCCGGCGACCTTGACGTTCATCGCCCGGTCGTCGCGGCCCAGTTCCCATGCATAAAGCCCGCCCAGCGTGGCAAGGCGCAGGTTGATGCAATTCTGCCGGGTCAGGTCGGCGGGTGTTCCGGGGCGACCATGCGCGGCCAGAAACGCGGGCGAGCCCACGACCAGCATCCGCATGTCCGGCCCGATCCGCAGGGCGATCATGTCCTTTTCGACGCTTTCGCCCAGCCGCACCCCCGCGTCGAAGCGTTCGGCGACGATATCGGTGAAGCGATGGTCGACGGCGATCTCGACATTGATGTCGGGATGTTCCCGCATCAGCTCGCAGACCTTGGGAAACAGGATCTGCCGCGCGGCATCACGGCTGGAGGTGATGCGGATATTGCCCGCCGGACGTTCGCGCAGCGCGGCCAGACTGCCCAGCCGCGCCTCGATATCGTCCAGCGCCGGGCGCAGCGCCTCGGCCAGCTTCTCGCCCGCCTCGGTCGGCGCGACATTGCGCGTGGTGCGGGACAGCAGCCGCAGGGCCAGACGGCTCTCGAGCCGCTTGACGGTATGGCTCAGCGCCGATTGCGAAGTTCCCAGCCGCGCCGCCGCGCGGGTAAAGCTGCGCTCCTCATAAACGGCAAGGAAAGCGACCAGATCGCCCAGTTCATCGCGCTTCATTCATGAACCATCCGTCATGTTCATAACGCGACTTATACCAGATCATGCTGGATCAATCGCGGTCTTTTCGGCGGGGATCACGAAAACCAGCGTGACCATCAGGCCCAGCACCTGCAAGACCGCAGCACCGTAAAGCCCGGCCCCGATGCCATGCGCCAGTGCCGCGTCCGAGACAGGCGCATCCCGCATCGCCGAGGCAAAGACCGTGACCATCAGCGCCAGCCCCAACGTGCCGCCCAGTTGATGCGCCACGTTGACCAGACCCGAGGCCGCGCCCGCATCCCGCGCCGCAACCCCTCGCACCCCGGCCACGGTCAGCGGCGCAAGCGCCGTGCCATTGCCCAAGCCGATGAGCAGCATCGGCAGTGCCACCGCGGTTGCATAGCCCGCCCCCGCCCCGGCCTGCGCCAGCCAGACCAGCCCGAGTGCCGCACAGGCAAAGGCCGCCGCCAGAACCGGACCGCTGCCGAAACGCCGCAACAGGCGCGGCAGCATCAGCGAGGCCGCGAAGGTCACCACCGTCATCGGCAGAAAGCCGAAACCGGCCTGCACCGGCGTCATATGCAGCACGCCCTGCATCAACTGGGTGCTGAAAAAGAAGAAGCTGACCATCGCGCCCAGAAACAGCGCCCGCGCCGCATAGGCCCCGGCACGTCCTCGATCTGCCAGCAGCCGCAGGGGCAACAAGGGTTGCGCGCTGCGGGCCTGAAGGATCAGGAAGCCCGCGATCAGCACCACGCCGACCGCCACGCTGGCAAGGGTCAGCGCGTCCCGCCAGCCGCTGTCGGCGGAACGCACGATGCCATAGACCAATGCCGCCATGCCCAGCGTAGAGCTGAGCGCCCCGGCAATATTCACGCGACCGCCCGAGACCGGGCTTTCCTCCAGCAGGCGCGCGGCGGCCAGATACAGCGCCACCCCCACCGGCACGTTCATCAGAAAACCCACCCGCCATGACAGCCAACCCGCAAAGATGCCGCCCAGCACCAGCCCAAGGCTTGCACCGATGCCCGCCGTCGCCGCGTATTGCGACAGGGCGCGGTTGCGCGGCTCGCCCTCGGCGAAATGGGTCGACAGCAGCGCCAGCGTCGTCGGCGCAAGGATCGCCGCGCCAATGCCCTGCACGGCGCGGGCCGCAAGCAAGGCCGACGGGCTTGGTGCCAGCCCGACGCCCGCCGAGGCCAGCGTGAACAGCGCCACCCCGGCCAGATAGACCCGACGGCGGCCCAGCAGATCGCCCGCCCGCGCCCCCAGCATCAGGAAACCGCCAAAGGCCAGCGTATAGCTGTTTTGCACCCAACTGAGGCCCGTGGGCGAAAAGCCCAACCCATCGCGGATATCCGGCAGGCCGGTAATCACGATCGAGGTGTCCAGCAGGATCATCAGATAGCTGGCCAGCACGACGATCAGCACCGCGCGTGCGGCATCGGACCGCCCTCCCGCTCCGGCAAGGCCGGTCGGGTCGGGCAAGGTTGCGCTTGCCATGTTCAGATCCTTTTCAGCCCCGTTTCGCGGGATATTCGGCGTCGCTGACGTGTTCCAGCCAATCGACCACGCGCCCGTCCTGCGCCTCGGCAATCGCCACATGGGTCATGGCGACATCGGGCGACGCGCCATGCCAGTGCCTTTCGCCGGGGGCGAACCAGATGGTGTCGCCGGGGCGGATCTCCTCGATCGGGCCGCCCTCGCGCTGTGCAAGGCCCAGACCTGCCGTCACGATCAGCATCTGTCCCAAAGGATGCGTGTGCCATGCCGTGCGCGCGCCCGGCTCAAAGGTGACGATGGCCCCGCCCGCCCGCGCCGGGGCTGTCGCCGCGAAGGGCGTGTCGAGGCGGACATTCCCGGTGAACCATTCCGCCGGACCACGCACCGAAGGCGATGTGCCGTTGCGCTTGATTTCCATGATCAATTCCTTTCGATATATCAGACCCGCAGCAAGGACTTGATGGCGCGGCGCTCATCCATGGCGCGGTAGCCCTCGGCCACATCGGACAGTGGAAGTTCAAGATCGAAGACCTTGCCGGGATCGATCTTGCGCGACAGGACAAGGTCGATCAGATCGGGCAGGAAGCGGCGCACCGGTGCGGGGCCTCCCAACATACTGCGCTGCGCAAAGAACAGCTTCGCCCCGTCAAAGGTCACGCCATGGGGCACGCCGACATAGCCGATATGGCCGCCGGGCCGCGCCGCATAGATCGCCTGTTGCATCGATTGTTCGGTTCCGACGCATTCCAGCACGCAATCCGCGCCGACATTGCCGGTCATCTCTTTGATCCGGGCAATGCCGTCCTCGCCGCGTTCGGTGACGATATCGGTCGCGCCGAATTCCAGCGCCAGATCCTGCCGCGACTTGTGGCGGCTCATCGCGATGATGCGGGTGGCACCCATCTGCCGGGCGGCCAGAACCGCCATCAGCCCGACCGCGCCGTCACCCACCACGGCAACCGTCGCACCGGGCTGCACCTGCGCCGCATCCGCCGCATACCAGCCCGTGCCCAGCACGTCCGATGCCGCCAGAAGTCCGGGGATCAGATCGTCGGACGGAATGTCCGGCGTGGCGACCAAGGTCCCGTCAGCCAGAGGCACCCGTGCCAGCGGGGCCTGAGCGCCCTTCATGAACTCGATATTCTCACACGAGGACTGGAAGCCGAAACGGCAATGCGGGCAGGTATTGTCCGAGATGCAGAACGAGCCGACAATGAACTGACCGGGCCGGACGCTGGTGACGGCGCTGCCCACCTCGACCACCACGCCGCAATATTCATGGCCCATGGCCTGAGGCGCCTTCACATCCTGCAAGCCGCGGAACGGCCACAGGTCCGAGCCGCAGACACAGGACGCCGCCAGCCGGATGATCGCATCTGTCGGTTTCTCGATCCGGGGCTCGGGCACTTCCTCAAAGCGCAGGTCGCCCGGTCCGTAAAGCATGGTCGCCAGCATCTGGCACCTCCTTTCGTGATGGCGCCAACATACACCCTGACACGCGCAGGATTAGACACTTAATCCCGCATGGGGTTATGAACTGGAAATATGAATGGACCGGGCACGCTAGAACCCCAGTGCCCGGCTTTCGGCCCGGATGCGGATGGCCAGCACCGCGGCGTTCAGAACGGTGAACAGCAGTGCCACCTGCCACAGGCCCAGCACCATTGGCGCGACAAAGATCTCGGCCACGACGACGGCGTAATTCGGGTGGCGGATCAGGCGATAGGGACCGCGCTTCACCAGCGGCGCATCCAGAACGATGATACGGGTGGTCCAGCGCGGGCCAAGGCTGACCAGCACCCAAATCCGGGCCAGTTGCAGCAGGGCGAACAGCGCCAGCCATGGCAGATGCACCGGATTGTTGCGGCCCAGCACCGCAATCGCCAACAGCCAACACACATGCAGCAGGACAATCAGCGGGTAATGTCCCGCGCCATGCTCGACCGCGCCTCGGGCCAGCAATCGTCGGGTATTTCGCTGCGCAATCGCCAGCTCGGTCAGGCGTTGCAGGATCAGGAACAGGATGAAGGCCAGCGCGCCCGGCTGCATTCAGGCCACCCGGATCGGAATGGCCGACAGCGTGAAACCCGGTCCAAGCGCCAACGCCAGCAAATCGCCGCGCTGGCCGGAACGCAGCACTTCCTCCAGCACGAAAAGCACGGTGGGCGAGGACATGTTGCCGGCCTGTGCCAGCACGCGGCGTTCCGCGTCCAATGTGCCCTCATCCAGATCCAGCGCGGTTTCCAGCGCCACGATCACCTTGGCTCCGCCCGGATGGCAGACATAGCGGTCGATCTTGCGATCCGGCAGCAACCCGTCCAAGGCGGCACGCAGCTCGGCCTCGGCGAAGACCGGGATCGAGCGGTCAAAGACCACGCCGAGTCCGCTTTCCTCGATCGTCCAGCCCATGATATCCAGCGTGTCGGGCCACATATGCTGCAGCCCCGCGCCGATTTCGGGTTGGGCATCGTCACGGGCATCACCGGCGCGAAGGATGGCGGCGGCGGCCCCGTCACCGAAAATGGCGGTGGCGATGATGTCGGCCTTGGTCAGCCGGTCCATGCGGAAAAGGACGGTACACGCCTCGACCGAGACCAGCAGCACCGCCGCCCCCGGTCGCGCGGCGGCCAGATCCCGCGCGATCGCAAGGCCCGAGACCCCGCCCGCGCAACCCAGCCCGAAAACCGGAACGCGCATGACATCGTTGCGAAAGCCCAGCCGTTCGGCCACCACCGCCTCAAGCGTCGGCGTCATCACCCCGGTCGAGGAGATGGTGACGATGACATCGACCTGATCTGCGCGCAGCCCCGCCCGGGCCAGCGCCATGCCCGTCACCTCGACATGCAGATCGGTCGCCCCCTCGACATAGGCGCGGGTGCGCTCGACCCATCCATGCTGGTCGCGGAACCAATCGATTGGCACCACCGAATGGCGCTTGTCGATCCCGGCATTCTCAAAGGCTGTGGCCAGCCGGTCGAATTGCGCGAAACGCGGGCTAAGCAGGCGGCGGGATTCCGCGATCACCTCGGGCTGCGGCAGGATATTGGGCGGCAAGGCGCTGGCCAGCGACAAAAGACGCACCGCCGTTCGGGATTGGACGTCAAGCATGTCGGCTGCTCCGGTGACCTGCTGCGTGGGACAACCAAGCATAACGCCCGAACCCGACAGGTCGTGACTCTGGTTCTGTAGATTTGATCATGGGTGAGGATCGCATCGCCATTTTGTCACAAGCCCCTTCGTGATTGCGATGATGGTTCATATCATTGATGATGTCATCAAGATGCAATTTTTTCAGAATCGATCATGAAGCGACCAACGATCCATGACCTCGCGCACGCCGCCGGCGTCAGCACAGCCACCGTCGACCGGGTGCTGAACGGCCGATTGCCCGTGCGGGACGAAACCGCGCGCAAGGTGTCGGAGGCGGCCGAACGCATCGGCTATCATGGCGCCAACGCGATCCGGCAGCGGCTGCTGGCGGACATGCCGGAATATCGCGTGGGCATCGTGCTGCAAAAGGAACGCCACGCCTTTTACCAAAGCTTTGCCGCCAATCTGACGCAGGCCGCAGCCGAGGTGCATGACCGACGCCTGCGCGTCTCGATCAGTTTCGCGCAATCTTCCGAACCTGCCGAGGTCGCGCAGCTGCTGCTGCAGACCGCGGGCAAGGTCCATGCCGTCGCCGCGACCGGGCTGGACCATCACGACGTGACCAATGCCGTATCGACGCTGCGGGCGCGCGGTATCCCGACCTTTTCGCTGCTGTCGGACTTCGCCCAAGGCGAGCGTGAAGGCTATTTTGGCACCAATAACATGAAGGTAGGCCGAACCGCCGCCTGGCTATTGTCGCGCATCGCGCCGCAGCCCGGCAAGATGGCGCTGTTCGTCGGCGGCCATCGCTATCACGGCCATGCGCTTCGCGAGGCCGGGTTTCGCGCCTATATCCGCGAATATGCCCCCGAATTCGAGGTGCTGGACGCCATCGTCAATCTTGAGGCCCGGCAGCTGACACAAGAGGCCCTGTTGGGCGTCATGTCCCGTCATCCCGATCTGGTCGGGGTCTATTGCGCGGGCGGCGGGATGGAGGGGGCCATAGCCGCGCTGCGCGAAGGCAATGCCGCCGAGCGCATTTCTTGCCTTGTCCACGAGATGACGCCCGAATCCCGTCAGGCCCTGCTGGAGCGTCGCATCACCGGCGTTTTCCAGACACCGCTGCGGGAACTTTGCGCCGATCTGATGACCACCATCATCCACACGATCGAAAATGGCATGGCCGAAAATCCCGGCCAGCGCTTCGTTGTTCCGACACTGTGGACGCCTGAAAGTATCTGATGGTTTTACATCATTTCGTGATTATTTTCTATCACGGATGATGCGGGAACCCCTCTCAGCACTGTTGACCGGAATCGCGCTCTGACCGAAGACTTGCCTCGGGTGGTCAGCTGAGGAGAGCGCCACCCCATAGCTGACCGGTTGGGAGGAGCAAGGCGCCACGGGCGTCCGATCCCTCCTGCGAAACGGGCGCGCCGGACGCCCTGAGGGGAGGAACGAGAATGAAGAAAATCCTGATTGCCAGTGCCCTGACATCGGCGCTGATGGGTTCCGTCGCCCATGCCGAAAATATCGGCGTGTCGATGGCGCTGTTCGATGACAACTTCCTGACCGTCTTGCGCAATGGCATGAGCGATTATGCCAAGACCAAGGACGGTGTGACGCTGCAGATCGAGGACGCGCAGAACGACGTCGGCAAGCAGCTGAACCAGATCCAGAACTTCGTGGCCTCGGGCGTCGACGCGATCATCGTGAACCCGGTCGATACCGACGCCACGGTCGCCATGTCGGACGCGGCGGCGGCGGCGGGCATCCCGCTGGTCTATGTCAACCGTCAGCCGGTGAACCTGGACGCCCTGCCCGAGAAGCAGGCCTTCGTCGCCTCGGACGAACGCGAATCCGGTACGCTGGAAACGCAGGAAGTCTGCCGCCTGCTGAAGGAAGCCGGCAAGACCGAGGCCAAGATCGTCGTCCTGATGGGCGAATTGTCGAACCAGGCCGCCCGTCAGCGCACGCAGGACATCAAGGACGTCATCGCGACGCCCGATTGCAGCTTCATGACCATCGTCGAGGAGCAAACCGCGAACTGGTCGCGCACCCAAGGCGCCGACCTGATGACCAACTGGATTACCGCGGGCCTCGAATTCGACGCGGTGGTGTCCAACAACGACGAAATGGCGATCGGGGCGATTCAGGCGCTGAAAGGCTCGGGGCGCGACATGAAGGACGTGATCGTGGCCGGGGTCGATGCGACGCAGGACGCGCTGGCGGCCATGGCGGCGGGCGATCTGGACGTGACCGTGTTCCAGAACGCCGCCGGTCAGGGTCAGGGCGCGGTCGACGCGGCGCTGAAGCTCGCCAAGGGCGAGGCCATCGAGAAAAGCAACTTCGTGCCCTTCGAACTGGTCACGCCTGCGAACCTCGCCTCGTACCAGCAAAAGAACTGACATGCAGGGCGGCAGGGGGCACGCCCCCTGCCCCAGCGAACAGGAGAATGCAGGATGATCAGTGCGACAACCCGGCGCGCCATCGACCGCGTGAAGCAGAACATCGCCGAGGACGGCGTGCTGTCGATCCGCGGCATCCGCAAGGAATTTCCCGGCGTGGTGGCGCTGGATGATGTGCAGCTGAAGATCCGCCCCGGCAGCGTTCATGCCCTGATGGGCGAGAATGGCGCAGGCAAGTCCACGCTGATGAAGATCATCGCGGGCATCTACCAGCCCGATGCCGGAGAAATTCTTCTGCGCGGCCAGCCGGTGACGCTGAAATCGCCGCTGGATGCGCTGGAGCAGGGCATCTCGATGATCCATCAGGAACTGCTGCTGATGAATCCGATGACGGTCGCCGAAAACATCTGGATCCGGCGCGAGCCGAAGACCCGCTTTGGCCTGATCGACCATGCCCGGATGGCGGCGATGACGCAGGAGTTGTTCGACCGGCTGAACATCCGGCTGAACCCCTTGGCGCAGGTCGCCGACCTGACCGTCGCGCAAAAGCAGATGGTCGAGATCGCCAAGGCGGTCAGCCACAATTCCGACGTGCTGATCATGGATGAGCCAACCAGCGCCATCACCGAATCCGAAGTGGCGCATCTGTTCGCGATCATCCGCGACCTGCGCGAACAGGGCGTCGGCATCGTCTATATCACCCACAAGATGAGCGAGCTTTTCGAGATCGCGGATGAATTCACCGTTTTCCGCGATGGGAAATATGTCGGCACGCATAATGCCAGCGATGTGACCCGCGACGACATCATCCGCATGATGGTCGGACGCGAGATCACCGACATGTTCCCGAAAGTGGACTGCCCCATCGGTGATGTCGTGCTTGAGGTCAGGAACCTGACCCTGCCCGGCGTCTTCGACGATATCAGCTTTCAATTGCGCAAGGGCGAGATCCTTGGGCTGGCCGGGCTGGTCGGCTCGAAACGCTCAAACGTGGCCGAGGCGATCTTTGGCGTGCATCCCGCCGCCTCGGGCGAAATTCTGATCGACGGCAAGGCGGTCCAGATCAGCAGTCCCAAGGCCGCCATGGAACATGGCCTTGCCTTCCTGACCGAGGATCGCAAGGAAACCGGCTGCTTTCTGGTTCTCAACTGTCTGGAAAACATCCAGTCGGCCCTGATCACCCGCGACCATGTCAAGGCGGGCTTTATCGACCAGAAAACGGTGACGAAGCTGGCCGAGGACATGGCAGCCAAGCTGCGGGTCAAGACGCCGAACCTGAACGAGACGGTCGAGAACCTGTCCGGGGGCAACCAACAGAAACTGCTGATCGCGCGCTGGCTGCTGACCCGGCCGCGCATCCTGATCCTAGACGAGCCGACGCGCGGCATCGATGTCGGCGCGAAATCCGAAATCCACCGCCTGATCACGCAGCTTGCCGGACAGGGCGTCGCCGTCCTGATGATCTCGTCCGAACTGCCCGAGGTTCTGGGCATGTCCGACCGGATCATGGTCATGCACGAAGGCCATGTCTCGGGCTTCCTTGATCGCGCCGAGGCGGATCAGGTCCGGGTCATGGAACTGGCTGCCAGGTAAATAGGGGGGAACCCGATGAATACCCAAACCATCCCTGCCAATGCGAGCGCCGCGGGCCAAAGACGCCTGCCAGCCGAGGTCAACATCCTGATGGTCCTTGTGGGCATCGCGCTGGTCTTCGAAATCCTTGGCTGGATCTTTCAGGGGCAGAGTTTCCTGTTCTCATTGAACCGGCTCAAGATCATGATCCTGCAGGTCTCGGTCATCGGCATCATCGCCGTGGGGGTGACGCAGGTCATCATCTCGGGCGGGATCGACCTGTCATCGGGGTCCGTCGTGGGCGCGGTGGCGATGGTCGCGATGTCGGTGGCGCAGGTCTCCAGCTATGCCCGCGCCGTCTATCCGGCGCTGACCGACCTGCCGATGATCGTGCCGCTGCTGGTCGGGCTGTCCTTTGGCGCGCTGGTCGGCTTCATCAATGGCTGGCTGATCGCCTATACCAAGATCCCGCCCTTCATCGCCACATTGGGCACGATGGTCACCGTCCGCGGCTTTGCCAAGTGGTACACCAAGGGCCAGCCGGTCAGCTTCCCGACCGACGGTTTCGCGGCGCTTGGCAAGGGCATGATGCCGGTGGCGATCTTCATCCTGGTCGCCCTCGTGTTCCATATCGCGATGAAATACACCCGCTACGGCAAGTTCACCTATGCCATCGGCGCGAATGCTCAGGCAGCCCGCGTGTCCGGCATCAATGTCGAACAGCACCTGGTCAAGGTCTATGTCATCGCCGCGATGCTGGCGGCCTTGGCCGGGATGGTGGTGGCAGCGCGCGGTCAGACCGCGCAGGCCGGGATGGGCTTGGCCTATGAGCTTGACGCCATCGCCATGGCCGTGATCGGCGGCGTGTCGCTGAATGGCGGGCGCGGCTCGGTCCTTGGGACGGCGATCGGGATGATCATCTTTGGTGTCATCATCTCGGGTTTCACCTTCCTGCGGCTGGACGCCTATTACCAGGAAATGATCAAGGGCGTGATCATCGTCGCCGCCGTGGTCGCCGATGTCCACCGCCAGCGCAAGCGCCGCAAGACCAGCTGACCCAGACCTTCCCTAGCCTTCGTCGTTCCTCCCCCTGCGGGCGGGGTGCTCCTCCCTGCCGAAAGCTGACCCCGCCCGCTTTTTTCTTTCTCTGAAAGGCCCCCTCATGCGCATCGCGATTGACCCTTTCATGCATCGCCATCTGCCGCTGGAGCAGATCCCGGCCAAGGTCCGCGAGTTGGGCTATGACTGGATCGAGCTTTCCCCGCGCGGCGATTTCCTTGAATGGTTCAAGGCCCCCCGTGTCTTTCCCGACCGCATCAAGTCTTTGAAAAAGGCGCTGAAGGACGAGGGCGTCGGCATTGCCAGCCTGCTTCCGATGTATCGCTGGGCCAGCAACGATGAGGTCGAGCGTCAAGCGGCGGTGAAGCACTGGAAACGCGCCATCGAAATCGCCGTCGAACTGGGCGTCGACACCATGAACAGCGAATTTGGCCGCGGCCCGCATCCCGACAAGGGCAGCTGCTACTGCTGCCACACCGGCAGCATGATCGAGGCCTGCGAGGATGCCTGGTGGCGCAGCATGGAGGAGCTGGTCCCGATCCTTGAGCGCGAGGGGATCAACCTGCATGTCGAGCCGCACCCCGAGGATTGGTGCGAGACCCTGCAACCCGCCCTCGACATCATCCGCACCGTGAACAGCCCGCGGGTGAAGTTCCTCTATTGCGCGCCCCATACCTTCTATTTCGGCGACGACACACGCGCCATGCTGCGCGAGGCGGCCGATGTTCTGGCGCATGTCCATGTTGGAGACACCTTCAACCACAAGGCCAGTTCGGGCCTGCGCTACATCCTGAACCCGCCCGGCACGCAGGCCCGCGTTCACCAGCATCTGAATATCGGTCAGGGCGAAGTGCCTTGGGACGATTTCTTCGGGACGCTGGCCGAGATCGGCTTTGACGGGATCATGACCGCCTGCGTCTTCGCCTGGGAAGACAAGGCAGACCAGTCCGGCCGCTTCATGCGGGCCGAAATGCAAAAATACATCGATCAATATTGGAAATGAGGCCCAGAACATGACTGTCAGAATTGGTGTCATCGGCACCGGAGCCATCGGCCGCGATCACGCCCGCCGCATCCAGCATGTCCTGTCAGGCGGCACGATCGTCGCGCTCAGCGACGTGAACCGCGCCTCGGCCGAGGCGGTCCGCGCCGACATCGCCCCCGACGCCACCGTCTACGCCACCGGGCAAGAGTTGATCGCCGCCGCCGATGTCGATGCCGTTCTGGTGACAAGCTGGGGCGCCACGCATGAGGAATACGTGCTGGCCGCCATCGCCGCCGGCAAGCCATGCTTCTGCGAAAAGCCGCTCGCGACCACGGCAGATGGTGCGCGCCGCATCGTTGATGCCGAGGTGGCACATGGCAAACGTCTGGTGCAGGTCGGCTTCATGCGTCGCTATGACGAAGGCTATGTCGCGCTGAAAAAGGTCGTGGATACACGCATCGGCGCGCCGATCATGGTCCATGCCGCGCACAGGAACCCGACCGTGCCGGAAGCCTATGTCACCCCCATGGCCATCCATGACACCCTGATCCACGAAATCGACGTGTTCCGCTGGCTGCTGGATGACGACTATGTCTCGGCCCGCGTGACCTTCCCGCGTTCCTGCGCGCGGACCCATGCCAAACTGCGCGATCCGCAGATCGTGACCCTGACCACCGCCAAGGGCACGGTCATCAACACCGAGGTCTTCGTGAACTGCCATTACGGCTATGACATCCAATGCGAGGTCGTGGGCGAGGACGGGATCGCGAAACTGCCCGAGCCGGTCTCGATCCGCATGCGGTTGGATGCGAAACTGCAAAACGACATTCTGACCGACTGGAAGGATCGTTTTGTGGCCTCTTACGATGTCGAGCTGCAGGATTTCCTGAAGGCGGCAGCCCAAGGCACGGCCAGCGGTCCGACCTCATGGGATGGCTACATGGCCGCCGTCACCTCGGATGCCTGCGTCGCGGCGCAAGAGGTCGAGGGGCAATCCGTGCCGATCACCCTGCCCACCCGTCCCGCCCTTTACGCCTGAGGTCAGCTTATGCGTTTCGCCATGAACCATATCGCCGCGCCGAAACTTTCCCTTGAGGAATTCTTCGCCATGGCGCGCGCGCTCGGCGCGACCGAGGTCGAGATCCGCAACGACCTGCCCGATGTGGTCGGCACGCGAAGCCCTGCCGAGGTCAAGGCGGCGGCGGATGCGGTCGGGGTCACGATCATCTCGATCAACGCGCTTTATCCGTTCAACCTGTGGTCGGGCGACCTGCCCGACCGGGCCTTGGCCATGGCCGATTACGCCGCCGCCTGCGGGGCCAAGGCGCTGGTCATGTGCCCGCTGAATGACGGCCGCAAGGTTCCTCATTCGCAGGTGGTCGCGGCGCTGGATGCATTGAAACCCATCCTGAAATCGCGCGGGCTGACCGGGCTGGTCGAGCCGCTGGGCTTTCCGATCAGCTCGCTTCGGACCAAGGCCGAGGCCATCGCCGCGATCACGGAAACCGGCGATGACGGCACCTTCCGGCTGGTCCATGACACCTTCCACCACCACCTTGCCGGGGAAACCCAGTTCTATCCGCGCCGGACCGGCCTTGTGCATATCTCGGGCGTGACCGATCCGACGGTTTCGGTGGCCGAGATGCTGGACCCGCATCGCGTGCTGGTCGACGGCTCCGACCGACTGGAGAATATCGCACAGATCCGCGCGCTTCTGGCGGGCGGCTATGAAGGGCCGTTCAGCTTCGAGCCCTTCGCGCCAGCGGTGCATGACCTGCCCGACCCGCAGGCGGCCTTGGCCGAAAGCATGGCGGGCATCCGCGCCCATCTGGAGCAGCCCGCATGAGCCGCGTGATGCCACAGAAATCCCTTGGCGTCGCGCTGATCGGCACCGGCTTCATGGGCAAATGCCACGCCATGGCATGGCGCACGGTCGCCGCCACCTTCGGCGGCGCGCATCACCGGCTGGAGGTGCTGTGCGACATGCCCGAGGACCGCGCCCGCGCCTATGCCGCACAATTCGGCTTTGCCCGTGCGACAGCCGACTGGCAAGCGGCGGTCAGTGATCCGGCGGTGGATGTGGTCTCGATCACCACGCCGAACGGGATGCACCGACCCATGGCCGAGGCGGCCTTGCGGGCGGGTAAGCACGTCTGGCTGGAAAAACCGATGGCGCTGACGCTGGCGGATGCGCAATCCATGGCCGATCTGGCTGCAGAGCATCCGGGGCAGGTGACGATCCTTGGCTATAACTACCTGCGCTCGCCCGCGTTTCAGGCGGCGGTCGGGCTGATGCAATCCGGCGTAATCGGCCAGCCCCATGCCTTTCGCGGTGTCTATGACGAGGATTATTCCGCTGACCCCGACCTGCCTTGGTCGTGGCGGATGACCCATGCCGAGGGGGGATTGGGCGCGCTTGGCGATCTGGGCTGCCATCTGGTCAGCCAGATGGTCGCGCTGATGGGACCAGTGGCCGAGGTGACGGCACAGACCCAGATCTCGATCCCGACGCGCCCCTCGCCCGAGGGCGCAAAGCCGGTCGAGAATGAGGATTCTGCGCTGGCACTGCTGCGGTTTTCCAGCGGCGCGCAGGGCTCTTTTGCGACCTCGCGCGTCGCGCGCGGCCGAAAATGCCGGCTTCAATGGGAGGTTCATGGCGCGGATGGGACCATCGTCTTCGATCAGGAAAATATGAACCAGCTTTGGGTCCACCGGACCGGAGAGGCCGGGTTCACCCGCCACCTGACCGGTCCCGACCAGCCCGATTTCGCCGCCTTCTGCCCCGCGCCGGGCCATAATTTCGGCTTCAACGAACAGAAGGTGATCGAGGCGCGCGATCTGGTCTCGGCCATTGCCGGGGGGCCGCCCTGCGGTCCCGATTTCGCGGCCGGGCTGGAGATCGAGCGCGTCATCCATGCCATGGCGACCTCGAACGGGCGCCCGGTGCAATTGTGAGGAACAAGATGACCAAGACCCTTGATGTGATCACCATCGGGCGCGCGGGCGTCGATCTTTACGGCGCGCAGATCGGCGGGCGGCTGGAGGATATGGGCAGTTTCCGCAAGTATATCGGTGGCTCGCCCACCAATATCGCCTGCGGTACCGCGCGGTTGGGGCTGAAATCGGGCCTGATCACCCGCGTCGGTGACGAGCATATGGGCCGCTTCATCCGCGAGCAGCTGACCCGCGAGGGGGTGGATACGCGCGGCGTCACTACCGACCCCGAGCGCCTCACCGCGCTGGTCATCCTTGGCATCCGCGACGAGGACCAGTTTCCGCTGATCTTCTATCGCGAGAATTGCGCCGATATGGCGCTTTGCGAGGGTGACATTGACGAAGCCCTGATCGCCCAGACCCGCAGCGTGCTGGCGACCGGCACCCATCTGTCGAACCCGCGGACCGAGGCTGCGGTGCTGAAGGCCCTCACCCTTGCCCGCAAGCATGGCGCAAGGACGGCGCTGGACATCGATTATCGCCCGAACCTGTGGGGCGTGGCGGGGCATGGCGCGGGCGAAAGCCGCTTTGTAGAAAGCGCGCGGGTCACGCAAAAGCTGCAATCGACGCTGCATCTGTTCGATTTGATCGTCGGCACCGAGGAGGAATTCCATATCGCCGGCGGCAGCACCGACACGCTTGCGGCGCTACGCGCGGTGCGGGCGGTCACTGGGGCGGTGCTGGTCTGCAAGCGCGGGGCCAAGGGTGCGGTAGCCTTTGCCGGGGACATCCCCAGCAGTCTGGATGCGGGCGAAACCGGCCCCGGTTTCCCGATCGAGGTCTTCAACGTGTTGGGCGCGGGGGATGGCTTCTTTTCGGGGCTGATGAAGGGCTGGCTTGATGGCGAGAATTGGCCCAAGGCCTTGGAATATGCCAATGCCTGCGGGGCTTTTGCGGTCAGCCGCCATGGCTGCACCCCCGCCTATCCGTCGCTGGCGGAGCTGGAGTTCTTCCTGAAGCGCGGCGTGATCCGGCCTGACCTGAGAAATGACGAGGCTCTGGAGCAGATCCACTGGTCGACCAATCGCCATCGTCGCGTCGGCGGGGATTGGTCGCAGATGCGGGTCTTTGCCTTTGACCACCGGATGCAGCTTGAGCAAATGCCGGGCTATACACTGGAAAAGGGCGGTGCCTTCAAGGAGCTTTGCCTGCAAGCCGCGCTGGATGTCGCGGACGGGCAACCCGGCCATGGCATTCTGTGCGACAATCGGATCGGGCGGCGGGCACTGCACCGGGCCTCGGGCGCGGGGCTGTGGATCGGGCGGCCTTGCGAGGATCCCGGATCGCGTCCCTTGCGGCTTGAGCCGGAACTTGGCCCGGATTGCGGAGCCTTGGGCGAATGGGCGCGCGAGAACGTGGTCAAGGTGCTGTGCTTCTGCCACCCCGACGATGACGCGCCGACGCGCGCCGCGCAAGAGGCCGAGGTCAAGCGCCTGTTCGCAGCCGCGCGCCGCAACGATCTGGAATTCCTGCTGGAAATCATTCCGTCGAAGGTCGGGCCGGTCGATGACATGACCAGCGCCACCCTGATCCGGCAGTTCTATGCGGCGGGGATCTGGCCCGATTGGTGGAAGCTGGAGCCGATGCGAACGCGGGCCGGATGGGCCAATGCCATTGCCGCGATCGAGGAGAACGACCCCCATACCCGCGGGATCGTGGTGCTGGGGCTGGATGCACCCGAGGCCGAGCTGGCCGCCAGTTTCGAGGTCGCTGCGGGCTTCGATCTGGTCCGGGGCTTTGCCGTCGGGCGGACGATCTTTGGCGAGGTGGCGCGGCGCTGGTTCGCGGGCGAGATCGCAGATGAGGCCGCCGTGACCGAGATGGCCCAGCGGTTTGCCCGGCTTTGCGGCATCTGGGACCGGGCGCGCGCTGCGGCGCAGGTGGCGGCATGAGCGGGTCGGGTCGAGAGGAAGGGGCTCTGCCCCTCTTGGCCTGCGGCCAATTCACCCCGGGATATTTGGGCAAGAAAGAAGCAGGCGGAGGACAGGCATGAACGGGACGATCAGGCTGACGGCGGCACAGGCCATGGTGCGCTGGCTGTCGGTGCAGATGACCGAGGATGGCGAGCGTTTCATCGAGGGGGTCTGGGCGATCTTTGGTCATGGCAATGTCGCCGGTCTGGGCGAGGCCCTGCACGGGATCGGCGCGGCGCTGCCGACATGGCGCGGCCAGAACGAACAGACCATGGCCCATGCCGCCATCGCCTATGCCAAGGCGAGCGCGCGCAAACGGGCGCAAGCGGTGACCAGCTCGATCGGGCCGGGGGCGACGAATATGGTCACGGCGGCAGCTCTGGCGCATGTGAACCGCCTGCCGGTCCTGTTCATCGCGGGCGATGTCTTTGCCAACCGCCGCCCCGATCCGGTCTTGCAGCAGGTCGAGGATTTCGACGACGGCACGATTTCTGCCAATGACTGCTTCCGGCCGGTGGTCCGCTATTTCGACCGCATCCAGCGGGCCGAGCAGTTGCTGACCGCCCTGCCCCGCGCGCTGCGAGTGATGACCGATCCGGCCAATTGCGGGCCGGTCTGTCTGGCCTTTTGTCAGGATGTGCAGGCCGAGGCCCATGACTGGCCCGAGGCGTTCTTTGCGCCCAAGGTCTGGCGCATTCGCCGCCCTGCCCCGGATGCCGCGGAACTGGCCGAAGTGGCCGGGCTGATCCGGCAGGCCAAGCGCCCGGTGATCGTCTGTGGCGGGGGCGTCATCTATTCGGGTGCGGAAGCGGCACTGGCGCAGTTCGCCGAAGATCATGGCATTCCGGTGGCCGAGACGCAGGCCGGGAAATCAGCGCTGGCGCAGGCGCATCCGCTAAATCTGGGGGCCTCGGGCGTTGACGGCTCGGCTGCGGCCAATGCCGCGCTGACGCAGGCGGATCTGGTGATCGGGATCGGTACGCGCCTGCAGGATTTCACCACCGGTTCCCGGACGCTGTTTTCAGGGCAACTCGTGTCGATCAATGTGCAGCCTTATGACGCAAGCAAGCATGGGGCGCTGAGCCTGGTTGCCGATGCGCGCGTGGCGCTGGAAGGACTGACCGCACTGCTGGACGATCATCGCATCGAGCGTTTCGACACGCAGGCCCGCGCGGACTGGCTGGCCGCGGTCGATGCCCATTGCGCCGCACCCGCCGATGGCAATGCCCTGCCGACCGATGCGCAGGTGATCGGGGCGGTGCAGCGGGCCTCGACCCCTGAGAGCATCGCCATGTGCGCGGCAGGGACCATGCCCGGCGCGCTGAAGCTGCTGTGGCAGCCCGCGCAGGGCGGCTATCACATGGAATACGGCTATTCCTGCATGGGCTATGAGATCGCGGGTGCGATGGGGATTAAGCTGGCCTTGCCCCGGCGCGAGGTGCTGTGCTTCGTCGGCGACGGCAGCTACATGATGGCCAACTCCGAGCTGGCGACGGCGGTGATGCGGCGCGTGCCCTTTACCGTCATCCTGACCGACAACCGCGGCTATGGCTGCATCAATCGCCTTCAGCAGGGTTGCGGCGGCGAGGAGTTCAACAACCTCTACAAGGACTGCAATATCGAGGCGCAGCCGCAGATCGACTATGTCGCCCATGCCGCGTCGATGGGCGCGCATGCGGTCAAGGCGACCGACATCGCCGATCTTGAGGCGCAGATCCACGCTGCGCGCGGCCGCGATATTCCGACGGTGATCGTCATCGACACCGACCCGACCCATGGCCCCGGCGAGGCTGGCGGCGGCCATTGGTGGGACGTGGCCGTCCCCGAGATCGGCGGCAGCGCGAAGCTGCGTGAAGCCTACTCCAAGTATATCGACAACACCCGCCGTCAGGCGCTGGTCAATTGAAGGACACATGACATGATCCGCTATGGCACCAATCCCATTGCCTGGGCCAATGACGACGACCAGTCGATCGGCGCGCATATCCCGACCGAGCAGATCCTGCATGAGGCGGGCGAGGTCATCGGTTTTGACGGGATCGAGAACGGCCATCGCTGGCCCGATGACCCGCAGGCGCTGAAATCTCTTCTGGGTCGGTATGGGCTGAAGTTCATCTCGGGCTGGTATTCGACGGAACTTCTGACCCGCAGCGTCGAGGACGAGATCGCCGCAGTGCAATCCCATCTGGCCAAGCTGAAGGCCAATGATTGCAAGGTCTGCATTGTCTGCGAATGTTCGAACACGGTCCATGGGCGGGCAGATGTGCCGGTGAACGACCGGCCGCGGCTGAGCGCCGCCGAGATGGCCGAGTTCGGCCGCAAGATCGAGGAATTCGCGGCCTATCTGGCAGCGCAGGGCATTACGCTGGCCTATCACCACCATATGGGCACGGTGGTCGAAAGCCCTGAGGAAATCGACGCCTTCATGGCCGCGACCGGACCCGCGACGCATCTGCTGTTCGATGCGGGGCATTGCGCCTTTGGCGGCGGAAATCCCGAAGAAGTGCTGGCCCGGCATGTCGTCCGCGTCGCGCATTTCCATGCCAAGAACATCCGCCTGCCCGTAACCCGGCGCGTGCTGGCCGAAAACCTGTCCTTCATTCAGGGCGTGCTGGCCGGAGCATTCACCGTGCCGGGCGATCCCGAAGGCGCGATCGATTTCGTGCCTTTGCTGCGGATACTGGCCGGGGCCGGTTATGATGGCTGGCTGGTGATCGAGGCCGAGCAGGACCCGCTGATCCGCAACCCGCTGGAATACCAGTCGATGGGGCTGAAGGCGTTGAAGGCGGCGGCGCTGGAAGCCGGGCTGGACCAAAGCATTCCCGCCTGACCGCGAAAAGGGCGGGGGGCTGTCTGCCCCCCGCACCCCCCGAGGATATTTCTACAAGAAAGAACAAGGTCATCCAGATGGGCACACTTCTGCGCAAACCCTTTGGCACCCATGGCAAGGTGCATGAGATCACCCCGCAATCGGCGGGCTGGCGCTATGTCGGCTTTTCGCTGTACCGGCTGCGGGCAGGCGAGGAAGCTCAGGAGGCGACCGGCACGAGCGAGGTGATGCTGGTCATGGTCGAGGGCAAGGCCGAAATCCACGCCGCCGGGCAGGATTGGGGCGTATTGGGCGAGCGGATGAGCGTCTTTGAACGGACGCCGCCGCATTGCCTTTATGTCCCGAATGACCAGGGCTGGCGCGCACGGGCGGTCACCGACTGCATCATCGCTGTGTGCAGCGCCCCCGGTTCGGGTGGGCACAAGGTGCGGCGGATCGGGCCGGATGGCATCACCCTGTCCCAGCGCGGCGAGGGCAGCAACACCCGCTGGATCAACAATATCGCCATGGAGGCGGAGGATTACTGCGACAGCCTGTTGGTGACCGAGGTGTTCACCCCGGCCGGGAACTGGTCCTCATATCCCAGCCACCGCCATGATGAGGACGACTTTCCCCGCGTCACCTATCTGGAGGAGACCTACTATCACCGCCTTGATCCCGGCGATGGCTGGGGTGTCCAGCGCGTCTACACCGATGACGGCAGTCTGGACGAGGTGATGGCGGTCCGCGATGGCGACGTGGTGCTGGTGCCGCGCGGCCACCATCCCTGCGCCGCGCCGCATGGCTTTGGCATGTATTACCTGAACGTCATGGCCGGGCCGCTGCGCAAATGGCGCTTTGTCGTTGCCCCCGAGATGGAGCGGCTGGTCCCCAAGACCTAGCCCGTCGCCCCCTGCGGCTGGTACCCATAGTACAGCTGGACGACATGCTCGGCCTCGGCAAAGAACAGCCAGCGCGAGACGAAGGCGCCTGCCAGATGGATCACGAAGGCCAGCGCCACCGCCATCCCCCCCGTGGCGATGGACAGGATCAGCGCCGGCAGCACGCAAAGCAGCGCCATGCCGATCACCCGCAGTTTGGCGGCGTGGCGGCGGGCGACGTGAAAGCCGAATTCCTTCAGCAGGTAATTCGTGCCGGTATGCGGGGCCTCGAACAGGCGCGTGCGCCCCTTGCTGCCCAGCCCGGTGGCCGAGGCGATGCTGTGGCCGCGCTCTGTGAAGCGGCGGTCGCCGCGTTGCCAGCAGACCGTCTGGATCAAGGCCAAACCGATCAGGAAAACCACCGCCAGATGGTTCTGCGCCGACAGGATCGCGCCTGCGGTCAGCGCGCAGGCGATGAAATATCCGGGTGTCAGCGGGCTGTTCCAGCGCGGCACCGTCGCCATTTGCGCATAGATCATCGAGGTCGCAACGACGGTCGCCAAACACAGCGACGCCCCCAGCACGCCCACGACATTCAGGATGCGCCCGAAGAAGATCGCAGCCACAGCGAAGCCCGCCATGACCAGCAGCGCCGCGCAAGAGGCCCATGCCTCGCGGCTGAGCCAACTGGTCCGCCATTGGGTAAAGGCCAGCAGCGCCCGCTGGGGATTGCCCAGATGGAAGGTCGATGAGACCAGCCCCGCCACCGCCATCCCGAAGCCAAGCGCGAATTGCCAGAAGGCGACCGCGCCGGTGCCGGTGGACAGGCCCAGACCCAGAAACGCCAGATATCCGAACCCCGCGCCCGACAGGACGGTGAACACAATGACCGAAGGGGCGGGATGCATCAGATCTTCTCCAGAGCGCGGTCGAGCCATGCGAAAAAGCCGGTCGCAGAGGGGGCAGCGGCAGGTTCGCTGGCCACCCCTTGCAGCCGGTCCTTGGGCCGTGGCGGCAGGTATTTGTTGACGGGTTTGGTGCCGAGTTCCGGCATCAGGTCAAAGCCTCCGCGGCTTTCGACCAATTGGCTGACGGCGCTGGAGGGATCGCCCAGATCGCCGAAATGGCGGGCACCCGCCGGACAGGTGCGGACGCAGGCGGGGACGCGATCCTCCTCGGGCAGGTTCTCGTTATAGATGCGGTCGACGCAAAGGGTGCATTTCTTCATCACACCGGCCGCCGCGTCCAGTTCACGCGCACCGTAGGGGCAGGCCCAGGCGCAAAGGCCGCAGCCGATGCAGGCATCCTCATTGACCAGAACGATGCCATCCTCGGCCCGCTTGTAGCTGGCACCGGTCGGGCAAACGGTGACGCATGGCGCGTCTTCGCAATGCAGGCAGGATTTCGGGAAATGTACCGTCTGGGTCGCGCAGCCGTTGGCGGGTTCGACCTCATAGCTGTGGACACGGTTCAGGAATGTCCCGGCAGGTTGGGCACCGTAGGCGTCGATATCGGACAGGGCCGCGCCGTAATTCTCGGTGTTCCAGCCTTTGCAACTGATCACGCAGGCATGGCAGCCGACGCAGGTATCCAGATCGATGACCAGTCCCAGCTTGCGCGTCGTGGTTTGCGGCAGACAGGTCATTGCCCCACCTTCCATGTCAGGTCCTTGGGCCCCCGCCCGACGGGCGAGGCGATGGCGTCGAAATGCGGGTCGCATTCGGTCTGCGGTTCGACCCGCTCGATCTTGACCCGCAGGTCGAACCATGCCGCCTGACCGGTGATCGGGTCCGAGTTTGACCAGCGCAAACCATCGCCACGGCTGGGCTGCAACTCATGGATCAGGTGGTTGAGCAGGAAACCCTTGGTCGCTTCGGGCGCGTCCTCGGACAGGGCCCATGCCCCCTTGCGCTTGCCGATGGCGTTCCATGTCCAGACCGTGTCGGGGTTCAGCCCGCCATGCAGCGCCACGGGCACCGTAATCGCGCCATGGACCGAACTGAGCCGCGCCCAGTCCCCTTCGGCAAAGCCGTGCTGCTGCCAGACCTTATGCGAGACATAAAGCGGGTTTTGCCCGTGGATCTGGCGCAGCCACGCATTCTGCGTGCCCCAGCTGTGATACATCGCCATCGGGCGTTGGGTCAGAGCGTGCAGGGGATATTCCGTGGGATCGACATTGCCGTCCTCGAACGGCGGATACCAGATCGGCAAGGGGTCCATGACCCGGCGCAGCTGGTCGCGCAGATGGTCGGGGGGCTGGCGTTCGCCATGGCCTTCGGCGGCGCGCTGGAACTTGCGCATCGGCTCGACATAAAGCTGGAACAAATAGGGCATCGGCTTGTCGTAAAAGCCCATGCCGACGGCCCATTCCTGATAGGCGACGTTCCACGGCTTGTAGAACTCGGCATTGCCGGGGATGTGGGTGACGTGAAAGCCGCCATTGCGGATGTAGCGGTCAAGCTGGTCGGCATTGGGCGCACCGCGCCCGGTCTGGTCGCCATTGCCGCGATAGCCCGACAGCGGGCCGATACCGGGCTTGCGCTGGTGGTTGACGATGTAATCGGCATAGTCGCGATAGATCGCGCTGCCATCCTTGCGCACGAAGCCCGGCAGCTCCATCAGGTTCGCCAGTTCGATCAGCACGGTCTGAAAACCGCGCACGTCGCGATCTGGCTGGATCACCGGCCAGCGGATCGCATCGGCCGCCGCGCCCGCCTCGCAAATCGGGCGGTCCAGCAGGCTGATGCAATCGTGACGTTCCAGATAGGTGGTATCGGGCAGGATCAGGTCGGCATAGGCCACCATTTCCGAGCTATAGGCGTCGGAATAGATGATCCGGGGGATGACGTAATCGCCATTCTCGTCCTTGTCGGTCAGCATCTCGATGACGCCGCGCGTGTTCATGGACGAGTTCCACGACATGTTCGCCATATACAGGAACAACGTATCGATGCGGTAGGGATCGCCGGCATGCGCGTTCGAGATCACCATATGCATCAGCCCATGCGCCGACATCGGGTTTTCCCACGTAAACGCCTTGTCGATGCGGGCGGGGGTGCCATCCTCGCGCAGCGCCAGATGTTCGGGGCCGCGCACAAAGCCCAGATGCGGGCCGTCCAGCGGGTGATCGGGCTGCGATTTGCAATGGGGGACGGGATGGGCCTCGACCGGTTTGGGATAGGGCGGCTTGAAACGGAAGCCGCCCGGCACCTCGACCGAGCCGATCAGGATCTGCAGCACATGCAGGGCGCGGCAGGTCTGGAACCCGTTCGAATGGGCCGAGATGCCGCGCATCGCGTGGAACGCCACCGGGCGGCCCAGCATGCGGTCATGTTTCTCGCCCCGAAAGTCGGTCCATGGACGGTCCAGCGTGATCGCCTGATCAAAGGCGACGCGGGCGATTTCATCGGCCAGCGCCCGAATACGCGGCGCGGGGATGCCGCAACGCTCGGCCACGGCCTCGGGGGCGTATTCGGGTTGCAGATAGCGTTCCGCCATCAGTTGCAACACGGTGCGGTGGCCGGGATGGTGAGCGTTCAGGTCGGGGCGCACGCCCATCTGATCAAAGGGCACCAGCGCGCCGGACGCACGGTCGATGACCAAGGGGCGGTCGTCAGGACCCCTCAGGATCAGTCCGGTTGCATCGTCGATCAGTAGGGGCGCGTTGGTGTAGCGGGCCAGATAGTCCAGATCGATCCGCCCCGCCGCCATCAGGCAATGGACCAGCGACAGGATCAGCAACCCGTCCGTGCCCGGCGTGATCCCCAGCCAGTCATCGGCAACGGCATTGTAGCCCGAGCGGATCGGGTTCACGCCGACGATCCGCGCGCCGCGCGATTTCAGCTTGCCGATGCCGATCTTGATCGGGTTGCTGTCATGGTCCTCGGCCACGCCGAACAGGACGAACAGCTTGGTCCGCTCCCAATCGGGCTGGCCAAACTCCCAGAACGCCCCGCCCATGGTGTAGATGCCCGCGGTCGCCATGTTGACCGAACAAAAGCCGCCATGCGCCGCGTAATTTGGCGTGCCAAAGGCCTGCGCCCAGAAGCTGGTGAAAGACTGCGACTGGTCGCGCCCAGTGAAAAAGGCCAGCTTCGAGGGGTCGGTCTTGCGGATACGGGTCAGCCAGTCGCTGGCGGTGTCCAGCGCCTCGGCCCATGAGATTTCCTGAAACTGGCCCGAGCCGCGCGGCCCGACCCGGCGCAGCGGCGCGCGCAAGCGTGACGGCGCGTTGATCTGCATGATCCCCGCCGAGCCCTTGGCACATAGCACGCCCTTGTTCACCGGATGGTCGCGGTTGCCTTCGATATAGGCGACCTTGCCATCCTTCATGTGGACATTGATCCCGCAACGACAGGCGCACATGTAGCAGGTCGTCTTGCGCACCTCGTCCGAGACCTTGGGCGAGGTATCGATGATCGGCTGATTCATGGCAGGACGGCTCCTTCCGGGGCAGATGGCTGGTTCGCAAGGGGATGCGAGCGGGCTGGAAAGGTCGTCGTCACGGTCATTTCTGCCTTAGTTGGAATCAAGCCCGGCCTCCTGAACCGATCGCCGCCCGACAAGTGATTTGACGGACGGCCAAAGCGACCAGAGCACGAAGACAAGCGCCAGCAGCAGGATGGTCGCGCTGATCGGACGAGTAAAGAAGACAGTGAAATCCTGATGCGAATTGGCCACCGCGGTCAGGAAGTAGCGCTCGGCCAGCGGTCCAAGGATGACGCCCAGAACCAGCGGCGCGGACGGGAATCCCACCCGTTTCATCGCCCATCCGACCACGCCAAAGGCAAGGCAGACATAGACGTCGAAGATATTGTTCCTGACGCCAAAGGCCCCGATCAGGCTGAGCACCACGATGAAGCCCGCAAGGATTGCCGGTGGCGTTCGCATCAGCGTCGAGAACATCTGCGCGACGCCTACTCCCGCCCCGATCATCAGCACATTGGCGATGATCATCGCGGCAAAGATCGTATAGACCATCGACGGGTCCATGACGAACAGCAGCGGTCCGGGATTGACCCCTTGCAGCATCATCGCCGCCAGCATGATCGCGGTTGCGGCGCTGCCGGGGATGCCCAGCGTCAGCAGCGGCACCATGGCCGCGCCGGTGGTGGCATTCTTGGCGGCCTCGGGGGCGGCAAGACCCGCCTCGACCCCGGTTCCGAACTCGGACCCGCGCGGATTTACCTGCTTTTCGATGCCATAGGCGATGACCGCGCCCGGCGTCGCGCCTGCACCGGGGATGACGCCGATCATGCACCCGATCCCGGTGCCGCGCAGGATCGGACCTTTCAGGTTCAGAATGTCGCGGAAACTGGCCCCGCTGGCCTTTCCCTGCGGCTTTTTCGGCCGCAGGTCACGGTCGGTCGAGACCAGATCGACCACCTCGCCGATGGCGAACAGCCCGATCATCACCACGACAAAGCGGATTCCGCTTTCGACCTCGGGGACGCCAAAGCTGAAGCGCGCCTGACCGTAAAGCGGATCGACCCCGACCGTGCCGATGGCCACGCCGATCAGCAATGAGATCATGGTGATGATCGGCCGGTCCTTGGCAATCGCAATGACGCTGACCAGACCCAGCACGGTGGCCGCAAAGAACTCGGGCTGCGAGAATTTCATCGCAAAACTGGCGAAGGGCGCGGACAGAAAGGTCAGCATCAAGGCACTGACCAGCCCGCCCGTGGCCGAGGCGGTGACCGCGATGGTCAGGGCGCGCTTGACCTGCCCCCTTTTCGTCATCGCATAGCCGTCCCATGTCGAGGGCAGCGAGGCGGGCGTGCCCGGCACATTGATCATGATCGCCGAGATCGAGCCGCCAAACACCCCGCCGACATAGATGCCCCCCAGAAACAGCATCGCATGGGTCACATCCATCGCATAGGTAAAGGGCAAGGCCATCGCCATGGCATTCACAAAGGAAATGCCGGGCAAGGCCCCCGCGATCACCCCGATCAGCAGCCCGACCACGATGGTCAGAAACGCACCGATCTGGAAGGCCGCCTGAAAACCGGCCAGCAGGAAATCAAGAGTTTGCATGTTGGTCGGTTCCCCTAGTAGATGCCGATCAGCTTCAGCAGCCAGACGCTGAACTGATCGAACGGTCCGATCCCGCGGCTAAGCGGCATCAGCGCCAGCCCCATGAACATCCACAGCAGGCCCACCGTCCCCAGCACGGGCACAAGGATCACCACCCACGGGTTGCGCAGCCCGCCATACAGGCACCAGACCAGCAGGAAGGACGCCGTCGCCAGGGCAAAGCCGATGATCGGCAACAGCCAGCCAAAAAAGATCACCAGCACGATGCCGGTGATCGCCTTGCCGTAATGATAGACATCCTCGTCCCGCGGCGCGCTTAGTCCGACCGGCGGCTTGCCCCGGACCAGCGCCCGGATCTCAAGCACCAGCCAGGCCGCCGAGAACGCAGCCAGCGCCATCAGGATCGCACCCGGCCATGCCCCCGGACCCAGCCCGTTCACCTGCGGCCTGCGGTCGCCATGAAACATGAATGTCGGCAGGATCAGTGCCGCGAAAGTCAGGACGCAGGCCAGAGCCGGCGCCAGCAGCGGCGGCAACCCCCCGGATGTCAGCGTGACCGGAGAGGGGTCTGTCTGTGCCTTTTCAACCATGGCCATGATGTCCCCCTCAGCTTGCCAGCTGCTTGCTGACCAGTTGCAGGAAATCCGTGACCATCTTCTGCGCCGCATCGCCGGTGACCGGCTGGATGCAGCTATAGGTGTCCGTGCAGAATTTCTGCCAATCCGCGCTGGCGGTGGCCTCAAGGATCGCGGCCTCAAGTCGGGTCAGGATCTCGGGCGGGGTATCCGCGCGCACGGCGATAGAGCGGAAGTTGTCCAGCCCCGAGATTTCGTGCCCCAGCTCGGCCGAGGTCGGAACATCGGGGAATGCCGGATGGCGTTCCATCGAAAAGACCACCAGCGGCTTCAACTGCCCTGCCTTCAGGAATTGCGCCACATCGCCCGGTTCTTCGTAAAGCACTGACGTATGGCCACCGATGGGCGAGGCATAGCGTTCGCCGGGCGATTGAAAGGGCACGTTCTCCATCTTGACGCCGCCGCCCGCCAACAGCTTCAGCGTCACGTCATCCTGCGTGCCGTAACCCGAGGTGGCGACGGTCAGTTGCCCCGGATTGGCCTTGGCGAAATCGAACAGATCCTGCGCGGTCTGATAAGGACTGCCAGCCGAGACGAACAGGAACGAGGGCGAATTCTGCACCACCGAGATCACCCGGAAATCCTCGGGCTTGCTGTCGCCCAGGCCCGACGCCCAGGATGCCACCGTCAGGGAAATCAGCGTGCCCAGCGTATAGCCATCGGCAGGGTTGGTGCGCAGATGGGTCAGCCCGGCATTGCCCGACGCCCCGGCGACATTCGATACCGGGATCGCCACGCCCAGCGGCTTTTCCATCAGCCGCCCCATCTGGCGGCCCATCACATCGGCCCCGCCACCGGGGCCAAAGGTCACCACCATTTCCACGTGTCGTTCGGGATAGGCATCGGCCAGCGCCATTCCCGTTGACAGGACCAGACCTGCGGCAACCAGCCCTGCCGCGCCGAGTTTCAGTGAAGCATCACGGGTCATTGATTCTCCTCCCATCACGACCGTTGCTTTCTGGTGCCGCCGCCCGCTCCTCTCGGGTGACGACTTGCGGCTTCATTGGGTCATCTCGGCCAGCCGCAGGCGTTGAATCTTGCCGGACGGGCCCTTGGGCAACTCGTCCATCAGGTGAATGACATCGGGCGACTTGAACCGGCCCAGCCGCGCCTCGCATAGCTGGGCAAGGGTCTGGACGGTCAGGTCCGATCCGTCGCGCAGGACCACTGCCGCCTCGACCCGTTCGCCATAGCGGGGGCATTTGCGGCCGAATGCGGCGGCCTCGATCACGTCGGGATGGGCGTAAAGCGCCTCGTCGATCTCGCGCGGGGCGATGTTCTCGCCGCCCTTGATGATCAATTCCTTCAGGCGACCGGTGACAAAGACATAGCCGTCCTCATCGATACGTCCCAGATCGCCGCTGCGCAGCCAGCCATCCGGGGTCAGCGCCGCTGCCGTCGCCTCGGGATTGTCCAGATAGAGCCGCATGACATTCGGCCCCCGGACACAGATTTCCCCGACAAGACCGGGCGGCTGGGGTCGCAAGTCCACCGACATGATCGCCACCTCATTGCCGATGGCGACCCCCGGAGAGCCGATCTTGCGCAGCCCCGGCGGCAGCGGGTTCGACAGGATCTGCGCTGCGGTTTCGGTCAGGCCCATGGTCTCGACGATGGGGATGCCAAAGCGCCACTCGAAGGCGGTCTGCACCTCGGGTGCCAGCGCCGCCGAGGCCGAACGCCCGAACCTGATCCGCGCCCGCACGCTTTCATCGGGCGTCCCCTCGCCATGCAGCAGATGCGAGATGATCGTGGGCACGACCGAAAACCACGTCGCCTGCTGATCCGCACAGATCGGCCAGAACCGACCGGCCGAGAATTTCTCGCACAGGATGACCGATCCGCCCGAAACCAGCGGCCCCATGATCGTCACGCAAAGCCCGTTGATGTGATAGATCGGCAGCACGCACATGGCGCGGTCGCGGTCGGTCAGGCCATGCGCCATCATGGTCGTCCAGCCACCGGCCAGCAGACTGGCATGGCTGTGAATGACCCCCTTGGGCCGCCCGGTCGTCCCCGAGGTATACATCAGCAGCGCATCATCGCTGGCCCCATGCGGATGCGGCGGGATCGGCACCAGACCGACGGGCCAGTCAAAGCCATCCTCGGCCGTGATGATGACCGGGCGCGCCGTGCCCCCTTGCAGCGCCCGCGTCAGCAGATCGTGCTGGGATGCCGCGACCAGAACCACCCGCGCGCCGGAATGCGTCAGCGCATGGCCGATGGCATCCACCCCGGCGACAAGGTTGATCATCGTCGCCCGGAACCCACCGTAAAGCGTGCCGAACAGGCCCAGCAGCGCCTCGCGGCCATTGGGCATCATCAGGGCGACGCTTTCCCCGCGCCGGATGCCAAGGCTGGCCAGACGGCCCGCGATGTCGGCGGCGTGCTGGCGCAGCTCGGCCCAGTTCAGCGTGCTGCCGTCGCTTGCAAAGACATGGCTGATCCGCGTGCCGCAACTGACGGCGCGGTAGTCCAGCCAGTCGCGGACAGTGCCTTCAGGTGGGGCCAGCGGGTTCGGCATCATGCTCCGGCCTCGGCCCAGTAATCGGCAAAGATCTCCTCAAGCCCCGGCTCGCGCGCGGGGATCGGACGGACGATGCGGCAACGCTGCATGAAGTGCTGCCAGTTCAGGTTGGCGTCGATGGAATTGCCGCCCCAGCTGCCGCAGCCCATCGACAGGCTGAAGGGCAGCCCATTGTCGAAGGCCCCTCCGGTCGCAAAGCAATGCGCCTGATTGACGATCACGCGGCAGACCGGCAGATGCGTGCCCAGCCGCAGCGGCCGCTCGGCATCGGTCGAGTGCAGGCCCAGCGAATGCCCCGCCCCCTGATGGCGCAGCAGGCGGACGGCCAGCTCGGCGGCATGGCCGAAATCGCGCGCCCGGTAAAGCGCCACGACCCGGCTGAGCTTTTCGCCCGACAGCGGATGCCGCGGCCCGATGCCGTCCGTCTCGACCGCGATGAAGCGGGTGTCGGCGGGCACGCGCCCCGTCAGCCCCAGCCTGTCGATCAGGATATCGGCGTCCTTGGCGATGATCTCTCGGTTCAGATGGCCATCGGGCCATAGCCGGGCCACGATCCCCGCCGCCTCGTCCGACGGGATCACCGCCCCGCCCTCGACCGCCAGCGCGGCAAGAAAGGCGTCATAGACCCGATCGACGACGATCAGGGCATTTTCCGACGAACACGAGGTCGCATTGTCGAAGGTCTTGGACATGGCGATCTTTTCCGCCGCATCGGCCAGATCGGCGGTTTCATCCACGATCACCGCGACATTGCCTGCCCCGACGCCAATGGCGGGGGTTCCGCTTTCATAGGCGCGGCGGACATTGTCCTGACTGCCAGTGACCACGGCCAGATCGGCGGTCTCCAGCAAACGCTGGGTCTTGGCCTTGCCGCCCGGAGGCGGCAGCATCTGGACCAGACGCCGGTCCTCGCCGATCTTGTCGAACTCGGCATGGATGAATTGCAGCAGCAATTCGCAACAGGGCACCCCCTTGGGCGATGGCGACAGGATGATGGCATTGCCGCATTTCAACGCGTTGATGATGTTGTTGGCAGGAGTCGCCGCCGGGTTGGTCGAGGGCACGACCGCGCCGATCACCCCAAGCGGGCGAGCAATCTCGGTGATCCCGGTCGCGGGATCGTCCAACAGCACGCCATGGGTCCGCGCGCCCCGAATGTCGCGCATCAGTCCCAGCGTCTTGCGGTGGTTCTTGGTGATCTTGTCGGCGACGTTGCCCAGCCCGGTGCTGCGCACCGCCAGTTCGGCCAGCCTGCGGTTGCGGCCCGGCTCCATGATCGCCCAGGCGACGGCCAGCGCCGCGCGGTCATAGCGTTGCTGGCTGCCATTCGCCTCGTAATCGGCCTGGGCATTGCGCGCGCGGGCCATGGCGGCATCGACTGACAGAATGTCTTCCGAAATGTTCATGCCCATCCCTGGCGGTTCGGGACCTTCGGTCCAAAGGGCAGCCCCTGGCCTTCGGTCGGACGAGTCTCTTGTCGGCGTGGAATTCTGACGATAAGTCATGAAAATAGCCTTGCAAATATTTTCATAAATCTGTCGCACGGATGACGCTTAGCAATGAAAAAACAAAGCTATAGGCCTGATATTGTTTCCGTAGCCACGCTTGCGGGGGTATCCGCGGCCACTGTGTCGCGCGCTCTGAACCATCCCGAACTGGTCCAGCCCACGACCCGGAAGAAGGTCGACCAGGCCATCCGCAAGCTGGGCTATATCCGCAATCGTGCGGCCCAGACCATCCACGGACGCCGCAGCGCGACCATCGGTCTGGTCGTGCCCTCGGTCTCGGACGCGATCTTTGCCGAGCTGGTGCAGGCCTTCAACGACACGGTCAGCGAAAGCGGCTTTACGCTGCTGCTGGCCTCGCATCGCTACGATCTGGACATGGAATACGCGCTGGTGCGCAAGCTTCTGGAACACCGGGTCGATGCGCTGGCGATGATCGGGCTGGATCACCGCCCCGACACTTACCGTGTGCTGCGCGAGCAAGAGGTGCCCGTCGCCGCGATCTGGAACTACCAGCCCGACTCGCAGATTTCCTGCATCGGCATCGACAATGCCGAGGCCGGACGGCGTGCAGCCGAACATCTGCTGATGCTGGGCCATCGCCGCATCGCCACCATCTTTCCCGAGACGCGCGACAATGACCGCGCCCGCGCCCGTCGCCTTGCGGCGATAGACAGCATTGCGGCGACAGGCGTGGCGCTGCGCGAGGAATGGCAGCTGCAAACCCCCTACAACATCGCCCAGTCCAAGCGCAGTTGCATCGAACTGCTGACACGGGCCGAGCGTCCCACCGCCCTGCTTTGCGGCAACGATGTCATCGCGCAGGGGGCAATCTATGCCGCGCTGCATCTGGGTCTGTCGGTGCCGCGCGACATCTCGATCATCGGCATCGGCGATTTCGATGGCTCGGCCGAGCTTGAGCCGCCCCTGACCACCGTCCGCATCCCGGCCAGCCGCATTGGCGCGGCCGCCGCCCGCCACCTGATCACGGTGATCGACAGCGATGGGCAGGACCAGTTGGTTCGGACCCGTTTCGATTGCGAACTGATCATGCGCTCAACCACAACCGCGCGGACCTGACACGTTTTGCTGCAAATTTGCAGCACTTGATGCGAAATTGCGGCGATTCTGACGTGGCGCGTCATTTCTGGCCCAAATCTCTTTGCGCAAATCCGGGAAGTCCCTTGGAGTGACAGCCATCACAACGGGATTCACCACATGCCGGGCGGCCCCCCAATCCTACCCTCGGAACTGCCGGTCCTGATCGACCGCTACCATTCCGACGGCGCGCTGCTGGAAATCAACCCGGCGCAGCAAGAGTTTCTAGGTCTGGACGCGGGCGATAAACCCACGCTGAAGACCATGTATTCCAGCGACTCGGCCGAATTCCTGCGCGACGTGCTGGAGGGGCGGGTGCAGCCTCAGGCCTCGGTACCGCTGTGGATGCTGGGCCGTGACGATGTCGAACATCCCGTCGTCGCCACGCTGTGCCGGACGGATGCCGGCCTGCTGGTCTGCAAGCTGCCCTTGGGCGCGCAAGCCCTGTCGCTGCAGGATGAGATGATCGAGCGGGTCGAGATCCTTTCGGGCATGATCGGCGAGGCGCGCGAGGCCTATTGGTGCATCGAATTCCTCGAACCCATCGACGTGACCCAACCCGAGGACGCGATCATCGCGCAGGTCTTCGGCAATGCCTCGTGCTGGCGGGCCTGCAACCGCGCCATGGCCGAACTGTACGCCGTTCCCGAGGGACTGGATTTCAACGATCAACCTGTCTCGCGCTATTTCCCCGACACCCCCGTCAACCGCGAGATGCTGCGCGACCTGATCCGGGCCGGCTATCGGCTGGACGGCGCCGTCGCCATCGACCAACGCCATGGCGGCGAAGCCATTCTGGTCGAGAACGACTTTCGTGCCCGCATTGCCGAGGGGCGGCTGGTCCGGCTGTGGGGCACGGTGCGCGACATCAGCGCCAACCGCGCCCGCGAGCAGGACCTGAATGACCGTGCCGACCGCATGCGCGACATCCTTGGCGCACTGCCCGATCCGGTGCTGCTGCTCTCGGCCGAGGGCTTCGTGCTGGCCGCCAATCCCGCCGCCGATGCGGCCTTCGAGGGCAGGAACCTGCTGGGCCGCGCCTTTGACCAGATCGCCGCGCATAAGGCTGCCTTCCAGACCCTGCGCACCGCCGCCGTCCTGCGCGACACCGGCGAAATCGCGATGAACCTGCCCGCCGCCAAGGGCAGCCGCCGGGGCTGGCTGCTGCGCGTGGCCTTCAGCGACGGGATCCGCGGGCAGATGGTGGTGACCGCGCGCCCGCAGCGGACCCGTCCCCGCAAGGAGCGCGAAGAGGCATGAAATTCTATGCGCCCCATCCCGCGACCAAGGGCGGCACCCGCGCCCGCCCCGCCTTTATCGACGGTCCCGAATTCGCGCTGTTTCTGAACGGGCTGCCGGATGCCACCGCCTTTCTGGAGCTGGACGGGCGGATCAGACTGGTCAACGTCGCGTTCGAACGCTTGCTGGCCACCGGGCGCGCGGGCCTTCTGGGCACCGACCTGACGCGGCATGGCCGCAATGGTGAGGATCTGCTTCTGGGCGCGGCGACGGCACTGGCGCGGCTGCAGCGCTTCGAAGGCCGCGGGGCGATTGCGGGCCAGCCCAATACTCGTGCGATGCTGCAGGTCCTGCGCTCGGGCGAGGGCACGCCCTATGGCGCGCTTCTGGTCCTGACCCCGCCCGAGCGTGGGACTGCGCCCTTGGGCGGGACATTCCGCTTTCTGACCGAGCAGAACCCACCCGATGCCGGACCGGTCCTGTCCCCGGCCCATGCCAGCGCCGAGGCCCGCGCCCTCCGCGCCCTGACGCAAGCCTCTGCGCTGCTGGTGACGGGCGAGACCGGGACCGGCAAGACCGCCTTCATCCGCCGCATCGCTGGCGCGGACCCGGACCGCCCGCTGGTCCATGTCGCCTGCACCAGCCTGACCGAGGCCAATTTCACCGCCGAAATGCAGGGACAGGACCACGCTCCCGGCGGCCGACGCGCCGGGCTGATCGAGACCGCGTCCGGCGGCACGCTCTGTCTCGACCATGTCGAGGACCTGACCCTGCCCCTTCAGGCCCGCCTGCTGGCGCTGCTTGATGCTGACAGCTTCCGCCCCTTTGCCGATGGCGGCACGGTGCGGCTGGTGACGGCGACCGGCGTCGATCTGGCGGCACTGGTGGCCAAGGGCGCGTTCCGCGCCGACCTGTTCCACCGCATCGCCGCGGTCCGGGTCACGCTGCCCGCCCTGCGCGATGAGCCCGACATGATCCCGGCACTGACCCAGCGGATCATGGCCCGTATCAACCTGCACCGCCATCCGCCGTTGTCCCTTTCCCCGGCCTTCACCCAGCTTCTGCTGGGCCATGACTATCCCGGCAATATCCGCGAGCTGGAAAACATCCTTGCCCATGCTGCGACCGCTTCAGGGGCGCAGGCGACAGCCGAGGATTTCACGACCCCGCCGCGCCCGGCAACCATGACGCGCCCGACCGGGACCGACCTGCGCAGTCAGGTCCAAGCCTTTGAGGAAGGGCTGATCGCCGACGCCCTTGCCTCGCACCGAAGCAAAAGAAGCGCCGCCAAGGCGCTCGGCATCGATGTCGCGACCTTGATCCGGAAAACCGGACGGGCGCGGCACTCAACCCCCAACAAGGAGTGAACCCATGATGAAATCCAAGGCGCTGCGACAACTCGCGCTTGGCGGCACCGCGCTGGCCTGCATGGCCGGTGCCCTTCAGGCGCAGGAACTGAACCTGCTGACCTGGGAAGGCTATGCCACGCCCGAAATCACCGCCCCGTTCGAGGCCGCGACCAGTTGCAAGGTCACCGCGACCTATGTCGGTTCGAATGACGATTTCGCCCCGAAACTGGCGGCGGGCGGCGGGGTCTATGACATTGTCGTCCCCTCGCTGGACGCGGTGCCGGTGCTGCAACAGGCCGGTTTCGTCGAGGCCCTCGATACCGCCAAGGTCGCGGGCTATGACGCGATCTATCCCGAATTCTCCAAGGCCGCCTCGCTGAATGCCGAGGGCTCGGTCTGGGCTGTGCCACTGATCTGGGGCTCGGTTTCACTGATCTATCGCCCCGACAAGATCAGCGGCACGCCGGATTCGATCGGGCTGCTGTTCGATCCCGCCAATGCCGGCAAGATCTCGATGTGGGACGACAAATCGGCGATCTACTGGGCCGCGCGCTATCTGGGTTACGACAATATCTACGACCTGAATGACGAACAGCTTGCCGCCGTACAGGCCAAATTGATCGAACAGAAACCGCTGGTCCGCAAATACTGGACCTCGGCCGGGGAACTGACCGAACTCATGGCCAATGATGAGGTCTATGCCTCGAACACCTGGACCGGGCTGACCAGCAAGGACGTGAACGCGCTGAAGAAGGGCTTCGAGGTCGTCGAATTCTCGCCCAAGGAGAAATCCGAGGGCTGGATGGATTCGATGATGCTGGTCAAGGACAGCCCGAACCAAGACTGCGCCTACAAGTTCATGGCCTATATGCAATCGCCCGAGGGGCAATGCGCCATCGCCGCCTCAACCGGCTATTTCCCGGTCAACCCGACGGCTGTCGGCGGCTGCATGGACGACGCCATGAAAAAGGAACGTCAGGTCGGCAATATCGACTTCGTCAAAAGCCTGATCATGTGGGAACAGCCCGCCCGCCTCGACAAGTATATCGAGGTCTGGAACGCGGTGAAGGCCGCGCCATAAGCGCCTTTGCCCGCGTCCCCGGCCGGGCCGCGCCTTGCCGGGGATACCACCCGCTTTGACCCGAAGGACGACCCATGTCTGCCCGCCCCATCGTGACGCTGGACGGTGTCACCAAATCCTATGGCACCTTCCGCGCGCTTGAGCGCACCGACCTGACCCTTGCCGAAGGCGAGTTCGTGACCCTGCTTGGCCCCTCTGGCTGCGGCAAGACCACGACCCTGCGCCTGATCGGAGGCTTTGAACATGCCTCCGAAGGCCGGATCGGCATCGATGGCCACGACATGACCAATGCCCCGGCCTATCTGCGCCCGGTCAACACGGTCTTTCAGGACTATGCCCTGTTCCCGCATATGACCGTCGCCCAGAATATCGGCTATGGCCTGAAGGGCGCTGATGTCGCGCGGCAGGTCGGCGATGCGTTGGAGCTGGTCGGCCTTGGCACGCTGCGCGACCGCAGCCCGCATCAGCTTTCCGGCGGTCAGAAGCAGCGCGTCGCCATGGCCCGCGCCATCGTGCGCCGCCCGCGCGTGCTGCTGCTGGACGAGCCCCTGTCCGCGCTGGACGTGAAGCTGCGCGAGGGAATGCAGATCGAACTTAAGCGCATCCATCGCGAGCTGGGCATCACCTTTCTGATGGTCACCCATGACCAGAACGAAGCGATGAGCATGTCCGACCGCATCGTCGTCATGCAATCGGGCCGCATCCGCCAGATCGGCGCGCCGCAAGACCTGTATGATGCCCCCGCCAGCCCCTATGTCGCGGATTTCATTGGTGGCAGCAATCTGGTCCCGGCCCGTCATGTCGGGCGCGAGGGCGATGCGCAACTGGTCGAATGCGCGGGCGGGCTGCGTCTGCGCGGCGTGGCGCGGGACGGGCGTGGTTTCCTGCCCGACGCCCCGTTGATCGCTGCACTGCGTCCCGAAACCCTGCGTCTTGGCGGCACTGAAAACCCCATCCCTGCCCGCATCCTTGAGGTGAACTTCCAAGGCGACCGTATCCGGCTGGAGGTCATGCCCGACGGATGCGCCACGCCCTTGGTCGTGCAGGTCCAGCGCGCCGGGCTGACCGGAGCCGAAATCCTGACCCATGGCGCGGCCATCACCCTGTCCATCGCCGCCAAGGACGTGATGCTGTTCCCCGCGGAGGCATCATGAAGCTGGACCGCCGCAATGCCGCGGGTTTTCTGGGCCTGTTCTCGCTGCCCTTGGCATGGAGCCTGATCCTGCTGATCCTGCCTTATCTGATCATGATCTCGGTCGGGTTCTGGCTGCGGAAATACCCGACCTTCGTGCCCGATTTCCAATTCGCGAATTACGTCCAGATCTTCAGCGATCCGCAATATTTCAGCGTCATCCTGCGCACCGCCAAGATCGCAGCGCTGGTCACCATCACGGCGACCCTGCTGGGCTATCCGCTGGCCTATCTGCTGGCCTTCACCATCCGCTCGCCGGGGTTGCGCAACCTGCTATATCTGCTGGTGATCGTGCCGCTTTGGGTGTCCTACCTGCTGCGCGCCTATACGTGGAAGACGATCCTTGGCACCAATGGCGCGCTGAATTCGCTGCTGCAATCGCTGGGGATCATCGACGCGCCGTTGGACATATTCCTGTATAATCAGGGATCTATGGTCATTACTCTGACCTATATCTTCATCCCGTTCATGGTCATGCCGATCTTTTCGGCGCTGGAGAATATTCCGAAAAACCTGATCGAAGCCTCCGAGGATCTGGGCATCGGCCCCTTCGGCACCTTCCTGAAAGTCGTGCTGCCCTTGTCGCTGGGCGGCGTGCTGGCAGGCGCGACGGTGACCTTCTGCCTGACCTTCGGCGATTTCGTCGCGCCGGTTCTGGTCGGAGGCCCGGACGGCACGATGATCGCCAATGTGCTGCAAAACCAGTTCGGCGCGGCGCTGAACTGGCCGCTGGGTTCTGCCTTGGCGACGCTGGTCCTGCTTATGGTGATGGCGGTGCTGTGGCTGTCCTCGAAACTCGACCGCAACGCGCGGGTGGCATTGTGAGGGCGCACGCATGAACAGGCTGCTTTGGTGGCAAAAAGGGCTGGTCGGTTTCGCAATCGCGGTGCTTGCGTTCCTGTACCTGCCGATCGTGGTGCTGGTGATCTTTTCCTTCAACGACAGCAAGGTTACGTCATTTCCGCTGTCGGGATTTACCCTGCATTGGTACATTCAGGTGCTGGCCAATTCGCAGATGCTGACGGCGCTGGGAAACAGCCTTTACGTCGCGGTCTTCGCCACGCTCATCTCGGTCGTGGTGGGGGTGCTGGCCGCCTTGGCGCTGCATCGCTATGACTTTCCCGGCAAGCGGCTGTTTCAGAACGTGCTGATCCTGCCGCTTAGCCTGCCCGGCATCGTCACCGGTATCGCCATGCTGAATTTCTACAAGCAGATCGGCATTCCCCAAAGCCTTGGCGCGGTCATCATCGGCCACGCCACGGCGCTGATGGGCATCGTCGTCAGCCAAGTGCTGGCGCGGCTGTCGCGACTGAACCCGCGGCTGCTGGAAGCCTCGGCAGATTTGGGCGTCCGGCCCTTCGCCACGTTCTGGCACGTGACGCTGCCTTCCATCCGCAGCGCGGTGATCGGATCGGCGCTGCTGTGCTTCACGCTGTCCTTCGATGAGATCCCGGTCACCTATTTCCTGACCGGGCGCGACGTGACCCTGCCCATCTATATCTACTCGACGCTGCGCCGGGGCATCACCCCCGAGATCAACGCCATCGGCACCATGATCGTCGCTGCATCGATCCTGATCATCATTCTCTCGGTTCGACTGCTGCGCGACCGGGGACAATAGGGAGAAGAGACCATGACCGAATATAGCCGCGATTTCTGGCACGACCGCGCCAGCCGCCTGCAACTGCGCACCCGCCATTTCATCGACGGGGCCTATGTGGCCTCGGCCGATGGCCGCACGTTCCAGACCATCAACCCGGCCAATGGCCAGCCCTTGGCCGATGTCGCCCGCGGCGGTCAGGCCGAGATCGACCGCGCCGTCGCCGTTGCCCGCAAGACCTTCCGTTCCGGGGTCTGGTCGCGCATGGCCCCGCGCGACCGGCTGGCAGTGCTGGAACAATTCTCGGCCCTGATCGCCGCGAATGCCGAGGAGTTTGCCCTGCTCGACAGTCTCGACATGGGCAAGCCCGTGTCGGATATGCTGAATATCGACGTGCCCGGCTCCGTCATGTCGCTGAAATATTTTGCCGAAACCGCCGACAAGATCGAAGGCACGGTGACCGCCACCGACCCGAGCGCCCTGCATTACATCCTGCGCCAGCCCTTGGGCGTCGTCGGCATCATCACGCCTTGGAACTATCCGCTGATGATGGCGGCATGGAAGCTGGGTCCGGCATTGGTGACGGGGAACTCGGTCGTGCTGAAACCGGCGGAACAATCGCCGCTCTCCGCCGGGCTGCTGGCCGAGTTGTTCATCGAGGCCGGCGGCCCCTCGGGCGTGCTGAACGTCGTCCACGGACTGGGCGAGGAGGCGGGCAAAGCGCTGGCCTTGCACATGGATGTCGACAAGATCGCCTTCACCGGATCGACCGAGGTTGGCAAGCTGCTGATGATCTATGCCGGCCAGTCGAACATGAAGCGCGTCACCACCGAATGCGGCGGCAAGACCCCGCAGATCGTGCTGGGCGATTGGGACGATCTGGACACCGTCGCCACCTATGCGGTGAACGGCATCTATGGCAACCAAGGCGAGGTCTGCAACGCCGGTTCCCGCATTCTGGTCCAGCGCAACCTGCATGACGCCTTCGTCGAGAAATTCACCGAGATCACCCGCAAGAACTTCGTGCTGGGCGACCCCTTGGACCCGGCCACGACCATGGGTCCGCTGGTCACTGCCGAGCATCGCGACCGCGTCATGTCCTATATCACCAAGGGCCGGAGCGAGGGCGCGCAACTGGCCTTTGGCGGCGGTCGCCCGGATCATCTGTCCTCCGGGGCCTTTGTCGAACCGACGCTGTTCACCGGGGTCAATGGCGGCATGACCATCGCGCGCGAGGAAATCTTTGGCCCGGTCGCGACCATCCTGCCGGTGGACGGGCTGGATGATGCCTTGGCACTGGCGAATGACTCGATCTATGGGCTGGCGGCCTCGGTCTGGACCCGCGACCTGAACAAGGCCCATCGTTTCGCGCAGGAGATGGAGGCCGGGGTCTGCTGGGTCAATTGCTTCGACCATGGCGACATGACCTCGATCTGGGGCGGCTATAAACAGACCGGCAATGGCCGCGACAAATGTCTTGAGGCGCTGACCCAATATACCCAGACCAAATCCGTCTGGATCAATCTGGGCTAAGGGCTGCGGGCCGCCGCTATCCGGCGACGGCCCGTCCCGTTCAGGCCGCCTTTTCGACCGGCAGCCGGATCAGGTGATCAAAGGCCGCAAGCGAGGCCTTGGCCCCCTCGCCCATGGCAATGACGATCTGCTTGTAGGGCACGGTGGTGCAATCGCCCGCCGCGAACACGCCCGGCAAGGATGTCGCGCCATGCGCATCGGTGACGATCTCGCCGCGCGGCGACAGGGTCAGCGTGCCTTTCAACCATTCGGTATTCGGAACCAGCCCGATCTGGACAAAGATCCCCTCCAGCGGCAGCTCGACCAGCTCTCCGTTGGCGCGGTTTTCATAGACCAGGCCGGTGACGCGGCTGCCGTCGCCCTTGACCTCGGTGGTGCGGGCCTGGGTCAGGATGCTGACATTGGGCAGGCTGCGCAGCTTGCGTTGCAGCACCTCATCGGCGCGCAGATGCTTGTCGAATTCGATCAGCGTGACATGGGCGACCAGCCCGGCCAGATCGATCGCCGCCTCGACGCCGGAATTGCCGCCGCCGATCACCGCGATGCGCTTGCCCTTGAACAGCGGCCCGTCGCAATGCGGGCAGAAGGCCACGCCCTTGTTCAGATATTGCTCCTCGCCCGGCACGCCCATCCGCCGCCAGCGCGCGCCCGTCGACAGGATCACCGAGGCCGCCGTCAGCGCCGCCCCCGAGGCCAGCGTCACCCGGAACCCGCCCGCGACCTCTTCCAGCTTGGTCGCGGTCTGGGCGTTCATGATCTCGACCGCATATTCGCGGACATGGGTTTCCAACGCGGTCGCCAGCTTCGGACCTTCGGTATGGGGAACCGAGATCAGGTTCTCGATGGTCATGGTGTCCAGCACCTGCCCGCCAAAGCGTTCCGCGACAACCCCGGTGCGGATGCCCTTGCGCGCCGAATAGACCGCCGCCGCCGCACCGGCCGGGCCGCCGCCGACCACCAGCACGTCAAAGGGCGCCTGCGCGCTGATCGCTTCGGCGGCGCGGGTGGCGGCACCGGTGTCGATCTTGGCAAGGATTTCCTCGGGCCCCATGCGGCCCGCGCCAAAGGGCTGGCCGTTCAGGAAAATCGTCGGAACCGACATGATCTGCCGCGCCTCGACCTCGGACTGGAACAGCGCGCCGTCGATGGCGACATGCTCGATGCCGGGATTCAGCACCGCCATCAGGTTCAGCGCCTGCACCACGTCGGGGCAGTTCTGGCAGGACAGCGAATAATAGGTCTCGAACCGGAAGCTGCCCGGCAGCGCCTTGATCTGGTCCAGCAGCGCCTGCTCGGCCTTGGGGGGATGGCCCCCCACCTGCAGCAGCGCCAGCACCAGCGAGGTGAACTCATGCCCCATCGGCAACCCGGCAAAGCCCAGCCGGATGTCGTGACCGGGCGAGGTCAGCATGAAGGACGGCTTGCGCGCGTCGCCCTCGGCCCGGGTCATGCTGATCTTGTCGGAAAGGCTGCGGATGTCGTCCAGCAACGCCAGCATCTCGCGCGATTTCGCGCTGTCATCGGCAAAGGCCGTGATCTGGACCGGGCGAACCAGCCGCTCCAGATAGGCCTTGAGCTGGGTTTTCATATTGGCGTCAAGCATGGGACATCCTTTCCGATAGAGGTGTCGGGCCGGGTTTCCCCAGCCCGAGGGGCATCAGATCTTGCCGACCAGATCCAGCGACGGGGCCAGCGTTTCTTCGCCCTCTTGCCATTTGGCGGGGCAGACCTCGCCCGGATGGCTGCGGACATATTGCGCGGCCTTGATCTTGCGCAGCAGGTCGGTGGCGTCACGGCCGATGCCCTCGGCGGTGATTTCCATGGCCTGAATGATGCCATCGGGGTCGACGATGAAGGTGGCGCGGTCAGCCAGACCCTCTTCTTCGCGCATCACGTCGAAATTGCGGGTGACGAAGCCGACCGGGTCGCCGATCATGGTGTATTCGATCTTGCCGATCGTGTCCGAGCTGTCATGCCACGCCTTGTGGGTGAAATGCGTGTCGGTCGAGACCGAATAGACCTCGACGCCAAGGCGCTGCAGCTCGGCGTAATTGTCGGCCACGTCGCCCAGTTCGGTCGGGCAGACGAAGGTGAAATCGGCGGGGTAGAAGAAGAACACCGCCCATTTGCCCAGCACGTCGGCTTCGGTGACTTCGATGAACTTGCCCTGCTTGAAGGCCTGCGCCTTGAAGGGACGGATCTTGGTGTTGATAAGCGCCATCTGCTTTGCCTCTTTTGGTGATGGCGGCAGGGTTAGTGGCGCGGGCGGGGGATGTAAAACAGTTAGGAACCGGCGATTTCCGCCCCCAAAAGCGCGCGTTTCAGGCCCCCGGCGCGAGAGGATTGATTTTTCGGGGAAAGCACGTAATTTTCTGCAAAGGCAAGGCGTTGCGCCCTTACAGCTGCACGGTTTCGGCATGGCGGCCTTGCGCATAGGTCATGGCAGGACGCGCCTTCGCGCTGTCCCGGCCCCCGCACCACAACTGTCGCGAAAAGTCAAAAATTCATCGCAATATGTCATTTGTGCTTCGGGATTTGTGCCATGCATATGTGTTCAGGGCGCCAAACGGGCAGCGGGCCAGGCCCGGCAAGCAGGAGGCAAGCCGCACGGGACATCCGCGCGACAACGGACAGGCCGCCCGATGGCATCCGCCCTGATCAGGAATGTCCCGTACAGGGAAGGGGAGGATATATTGAGCAAACCTTGGATCCGGGCCTATGGCGACGCCATCCCGCATGAGATCGTGACCGACAGCCAGGCTTCGGTCGTGGCGCTGCTTGATCAGGCCGCACAGACCTATGGCGACCTGCCCGCGCTGGAATGTTTCGGCCAAACCATGAGCTATGCGGAAGTCGACGGTCAGGGCCGCGCCTTTGCCGCATGGCTGCAGCACAAGCTGGGCGTCCATCCGGGCGAGCGTATCGCGCTGATGTGCCCCAATATCTTTGCCTTCCCGATCGCCATGCACGGGATCATCCGCTCCGGTGCGGTGCAGGTGAACGTCAACCCGCTATATACCCCGCGCGAATTGCTGCATCAGCTGAACGATGCCGGGGTCCAGACCATCGTCATCTATGGCGGCGCGACCCCGACTTTGGCCGAGATCCTCGACCAGACCCAGATCCGCAACATCGTCACCGTCGATCCGGGCGACGGGGCCGGGCTGGACCTGCCCTCGCCGCCCGTCGATCCGCGCATCACCGCCATCCGCTTTGCCGATGCGCTGGCCCAAGGCGCAGCGCTGCGCCTTGATCCGGTGGCGCTCGCCTCGGGCGACAACCTGTTCCTGCAATATACCGGCGGCACGACCGGCCTCTCCAAGGGCGCGGTCCTGACCCATGGCAATCTTGTCGCCAATACCCGGCAGTTCCGCGCGATCCTGCCCGAAGCCTGCGATCCGGGCCGCGAGGTGCTGGTGCTGGCGCTGCCGCTTTACCACATCTTCGGGCTGATGCAGCTTTTGACCTTTACGGCCATCGGGGCCAAGGCGGTGCTGATCCCCAATCCCCGCGACGGCGACCGCTTCATCGACGCGATCCGGCATGCGAAATTCTCGGTCATTCCGGGGGTCAACACGCTGTTTCAGGCGCTGATGGCCCATCCCCGCTTCAATGAGATCGACCTGTCGGGCTACAAGGTGGCGATCGGCGGCGGCGCGGCGGTGATCCCGGCCACCTCCGAGCAATGGAAGGCGCTGACCGGCCATCACATCAAAGAGGCCTATGGTCTGTCGGAAACCTCGCCGCTGCTCTGCATCAACCCGATGAGCGTCACCGATTTCACCGGCAGCTGCGGCCTGCCCGTGCCCTCAAGCGAGGTGATGCTGCTGGACGATGCCGGTCAACCCGCCGCCCCCGGTTCGGCCGGAGAGATCTGCTGTCGCGGCCCGCAAGTGACCAAGGGCTACTGGAACCGCGATGCCGACAGCGCCGCCTCGTTCACGCCCGACGGCTTCTTCCGCACCGGCGATATCGGCTATTTCACCGAGGCCGGGTTCCTCAAGATCATCGACCGCAAGAAGGACATGGTGCTGGTCTCGGGCTTCAACGTCTACCCGAATGAAATCGAGGCCGTGGTGACCGCCTGTCCGGGCATCGCCGAATGCGCCTGCATCGGCGTCCCCGACCCGAAAACCGGCGAGGCCCTGCGCATCTACGCGGTGAAGCTGGCTGGCGCGGAACTGACCGAGGAACAGGTGATCGCGCATTGCCGCAAGGAGATGACCAGCTACAAGGTCCCGCGCCAGATCGTCTTCCTCGACGCGCTGCCCAAATCGAACGTCGGCAAGATCCTGCGCCGCGAATTGCGCGACCGCGCCTAAGCTGCCCCGACGCGGGGGCACCCGCGTCTGCCGGGCGGCGCCTCGATGGCGCCGGCCCGGCACGCCTTTCCCAGCGAAACCGCCGCCTGCCTCAGCGCAGACCGTGCGCCATTTCCGGTCGCGCCCGGCCATGACGCAGCGCCGCCACCATCGCCGCGTCCTTCAGCCGATAGGCCAAGGGCGATTGGCCATACCAACGCTGAAAGGCCCGGCTGAAGATGCTCTGGTCCGAATAACCCAGCGCAAGCGTCACCTCCATCAATGGCAGCCGCGTCCGGGTGACCAGCGACAGCGCGCGTTCGCGCCGCCAGTCGTCCATCAGGTCGCGAAACCCGCTGCCGTCCTGCTTCAACTGCCGCTGCAGGCTGCGCGGCTCGATCCGCAGCCGCTGCGCCACGCTCTCCAATGTGCATCTGCCGAACTCCATCTGCCGGGCGATTTCCTTTCGCACGGTCTCGGCAATCCTGCCGCCCAACTCGTGATGGGCGGTGGTCAGGTAGCGCTCGATAATGGCGTGATAGGCGATATCGCCGCGCGGAATTGGCCGGTCCAGAACCGCCGCATCGAAATACAACGCGTTGCGTTCGGCATTGAAGCGTACCGGACAGCCGAAAAACGCCTCGGCCGCCGATCTGACGCCATCCCCCTCGTGGCGAAAGCTGACCTCGATCAGCTTCAGCCCGATATTTCCGGCCTGTTCGATCACACTGCGCGCCGTGCCCAGCGACACCAGCAGATATTGCCGGGTCGGCACCGAGGTCGGATGCGTATCCAGCCAGACGGTGGCCACACCGTCCTTTTCGTCCAGCGCCGCAACCAACGCATCGCTGTGGATCACCATATTGTCGCTAAGCGCATGGATCGCCCCGCGCAGCGTGCGCGCCATCTTGGTGGCCAATCCGACGACCCCCAGAATGTTCAGCTGATGATAGCTGGCCAGCCGCAGGCCGTAATCGGGCAGGTTCCAGGTCTGGGCGCAATGCTCGTGAAGGGCGCAGAGCATTTCAAAGGGGATGCGTTCCTCGGGCTTGCGCAGCAGGTCCATCCGCAGCCCCACCGCCTGCATTGCCGCGGCCAGATCCGCGCCCTGCCGCTCGGCCAGCTCACGCAGCCCGATCAGACTGCTTGCCTGAATGAAATAGCGGCCCATCTCTCCTCCCAAAGAACTTACGCCCGGAATCAGATATTTGGGTTTGGGGTTCAGAAACAGCCTTTAGACCGCAAAGTAACTTGACGTCACAAGCGCGACGCCACCGGGCCCATCCGCATATCGCTGTCGTCCCAAGTCAAATTCCAGTCGGTCAAAGCAAAACGCGCAGGCTTCATCCCCCGGATGATGAACTGTCCGCGGGGAGGCGGGCATCAAGGAAAAACAAGGGAGGATACCATGCCGTTCAAGGCCGCCATCAATGGGCAGGACCACCTGTCCGCACTGAACCATCCACGGCCCGGCAAGACGCGGAACGCCCCGCCCTTCCCTGCCTAAGCCCAGTGCGCCTGCGCCGCCCCGCTAACACCGGGTCCCCAGCGCAAGACCCCCTGAACCATCGGCACGGAACCGCCCTGCATCCGCCCCGGCACAGCCCTGCCGGGCCCTGATGCCTGCCCGCCTGCCCTCATTGCGTGAAAGACCACATGAAGCATTTCCTTATTGGCGCCGCCTGCCTGATCGGGGCCGGCCCTGCCTTGGCCGATGGCATCGACCTGGCCGGCCAGCCTGTCACCCTGCTGTTTCGCGACGGCAACTACGTTGAGCTGGGCTATACCAACTGGGGTCCGTCAATCGCAGGCAAGGACCAGTTCGGCAACCGCACCGGCAAGGCGCTGAACAACCTCGGCTTTGCCAATGCCGGCTTCAAGATCGACCTCGACGATCAGTGGTCGGCGGCGGTGATCTTTGACCAGCCCTGGGGCGCCGATACCTTCTATCCCGACGGTGCCTTTGCCTTTGCCGGAACCAGAGCAAATGTCGACACTTCCGAGGTGACCGGCCTGCTGCGCTACAAGATCGACAAGAACTGGAGCGTGCATGGCGGCATCCGGCTCAGCCGTTTCGACGTGGATATCACGCTGGACGGTCGGGCCTTCGGCAATATGGGCTATCATTGGACGGCCGAGGACGACTGGGGCATCGGCTATGTTCTGGGGGGCGCCTATGAGATCCCCGAAAAGGCGATCCGCGTCGCGCTGACCTACAGTTCCAAACTGGATTACAGTCTTGAGGGCCGCGAATCCGCGCCGGGCATGGGCTCACGCGCCACCACGACCGACATCACCATGCCGCGGACGGTCAATCTGGACATGCAGATGGGTCTCAGCCCGACGACGCTGCTGTTTGGCGGCATTCGCTGGGGCGACTGGAAAGGCTGGCGGGTCGCACCTCCGATGCTGGAGGAGATCACCGGCGGCGGGGCGCTGGTCAACGACGATTCCGACACCTGGCGCTTCAAGGTCGGGCTTGGCCACAAGCTGAGCAAGCAGCTGGCCGTCGCCGCCGAACTTAGCCACGTCCCCGCCGAACATACGCCCAAAGGCTCACTGACACCCTTCGACGGCTCGACCTCGCTGGCGCTGGGGGCGACCTATACCTTCGAAAACGGCGTTTCCGTGACCGGTGCTGCCGCGCAGTTCTGGCTGCATGATGCCGATGCCCGCGAGGGCGGCGTCTACGCCAATTTCGACGGCAACACGGCGCTGGGGCTGAACGTGAACATCGGCTACAAATTCTGATTGCCGCCGCCCGGCCCCCTCACCGGGGCCGGGCCTGCCTTAACGCAGCAACCCGGCCAGCAGCCGGGCCACATGCTGCAAGCCGGCATCCTTCTCGCGCCGCCGATGCCATGCCAGATGCAATGGGAAACCGGCGACCGGGATCGGTGGCGGCAGGTCGACCAGATCGCCGACGGCCCGTATGACCCGCGACGGCAGCATCGCGATCATGTCGGACCCCCGCAGCACATCGGCCACCATCCCGAAGCTGGGCAGCACCAGTCCGACGCGGCGGCTGCGACCCAACCGCGCCAGTTCACCGTCCAGCGGGCTGCGCGTCTCGCCCCGGCCCGAGACAAGGACATGCGGATAGGCCAACCAGCGGTCCAGATCGAAGCCCACGGTCGCCGGATGATCGGGGCGCAGCGCGATGCGGTACTCCTCGACCAGCAGTTCCTCGCGCCGGATGTCATCGCCCTCTCCCGGAAAGACCGAGATGGCGAGATCGCTGCCGCCGTCGATCAGCGCGGCCCGTGCTGCCTCGGCCCCGTGCCAGGGTTGGACCACCAGATCGATGCCCGGCGCGCTGTCGCGCAAACCCGCCACCAGCGGCGCGGTCACGAACAGCGCCGGATAATCGGCCATGGCGATGCGCAGGGTCTGGCGGATCTGGGCCAGCGGCAGATCGGGCGGATCGACCAGATCGGTGACCCCTGCCAGCAGCGATTTCAGCGGCGCACGCAGCGTCTCGGCCTTGGCCGTCAGCCGCATCGTGCCGCGCCCGCGCTCCAGCAGAGGATCGCGGAACAGCTGGCGGCAGCGCTGCAGGGCCGCCGACGCCGCAGGCTGCGACAGGCCCAGCCGGTCGGCGGCACGGCTGACATGGGCCTCGTCCAGCAGCGCGTCGAGGATCACCAGCAGGTTCAGGTCAAGGCCACGCAAATTCATATGATGAATAATAGATCAGATTGTTAATCGATTGGAATAATTTTCAGTCCCCTCGCATCCTTCCCGCCATCCCAAGCTGATGGAGAAGATGATGCCCCGAACCCTTGTCCTGCTGTTCCACCCCGACCTGCGCCGGTCCAAGGCCAATGCCGCCATGGCCGCAGCCGCCGCATCCCTGCCCGACACCACGGTGGTCGATATGGCCGCCGCCTGCCCGGACGGGCTCGACCTTGCCCGAGATGGCGGACCAGAGACGGCGCGGCTGCTTGGCGCCGACCGGCTGGTGCTGCAATTCCCGGTGCAATGGTATTCCACCCCGCCTTTGCTGAAGGCGTGGCAGGATGCCGTGCTGACCCGGATGTTTTACCTGAACTACGAAACCGAGGGTCGGCGGCTTGAGGGCACGCCGCTGATGATCGCCGCCACCGCCGGAAACACGCCCGAGGCCTATCGCCCCGGCGGACGCAACCTGTTTGCCATGACCGATCTGCTGGCCCCGCTGCGCGCTACAGCGAATCGCTGCGCCCTGCCCTGGGCCGAGCCCTTCGTCCTTTATCGCGCCGACAAGCTGACACCCGATGAGATAAATGCCGCCGCCGCCGCATATGCGGACAGGCTGAGCCGCTGGGACACGCCATGCAAATCGCATGGCGATAGCCATCATCCTGATCAGCACGTCACTTTTTGCAAAGCAGGATGACGATCCTGCTTTGCAATTCTTGCGGACCGCAACGAACCCGACCTGATCCACGGCGGTCCGGGGATCACCCTTCGGGGCGCACCGTCCCACGCCAGCACAGGGTCGGCGGCAGCAGGATCGGGGCCTCGGGCAATTCCGTAGAGCCTATACGCAGAAGGATTTCCTCGGCGATGGCGTCGAAGGGATGGGCAAAGGTGGTCAGGTCATAGGCCCCCCATGACGCCTGCGCCACATCGTCAAAGCCGATCACGCTCAGATCGCGCGGGATCTCCATGCGGAACTCGTGCCGGGCGGCGTCGATGACGCCAAAGGCCAGCAGGTCGGTCACGCAGAAGATGCCCTCGGGCCGATCCGCCCCGGCCAGCAATTCGCGTGCCGCCCGCTGCCCGGTCGCGTAAGCGGTCGGCCCGCCCTGCCAGACCCGCAACGACAGGCCCGCCGCCTCGGCCTCGCGCCGGAAATGCGCCGCGCGCTGCGCCAAGGCCGGCGTGCCGCTGGCCGAGGTCACCAGCGCGCAGCGCCGCACCCCCGCCCGCAGCAGCATCGAGACCGCATCGCGCATGGCCGGGGCATCGTCGACCCGGATATGGCAGATCCCCGGCAGCGGATCGGCGCGGTTCAGCAGGATCATCCTTTGCCCCGCCGCGACGCAGGCCGCGACCAGATCGGCGGGGGGCGTGCCCGACAGCACCACCGTCGCCACTGCCCGGTAGCTCAGCGCATGTTCCAGCGCCTGATGCACGCCCGCCCCCGGCCCGTCCGCGCCGCCGGTATTGATCACCATCACCATCCGCCTGGCGCGCTGCAGCGCCTGGGTCAGCCGGTCCAGCATCCGGGCATGAAACGGCGCATCCAGCGTCGCCCCGATCAGGCAGACCGGGCGGCTGTCCTGCTTGGAAATCCCCCGCGCCAGATGGTTGACGTGGTAGTTCAGCGCCTCGGCCGCGGCCAGCACCCGCGCCCGCGTCTCGGCCGAGACGCTGGCCCCTTCGGTAAAGGTCCGCGACACGGCCGAGCGTGACACCCCGGCCAGACGCGCCACCTCGGCGGCCGAGGCCGGGTGGCTTTGCAGGCGGGTGCCGCTCATGCGGCGGGGGCCTCGGGCAGATGCGGCTGGATCATCCGCGCCATGCTTGCCGCCCATTCCGCCGCCTCGATCAGCACCGGTTTCGGCGTCTTGAAACGCAGCGCATCGGGAATGCCGCGCAAGCGGCAGATATGGCCGATCGCATCCTCCAGCGCCGGAAAGCGCTGCGGCATCTGCAGATGCAGGAACAGCGCCGCCAAGGTGACCGAGCGTGACCGCCCCGCCCGGCAATTCACCAGCAGATTGCCATGCGCCCGCCGGGGATAAGAGGGCTTGTCGGGCATCTTCTGCTCCAGCAGCCCGCACATCTGGTAATAGCCCGCCAGCATCATCGGCACCGGATTGCCCGGCCCGTCGACAATGCCCAGCTTGTAATAGCGCACGAAACCCGTGCCCCAGCCAAGCGCGGCGCTGTCCGGGTTCACCTCGGTCACGCAGTTGATGTCCAGATTGACCGCGCAATTCAGCACCATCTGGATATTGTGCCGGGCCAGCATCGCGGGATCGGATGCCGCGCGCTTGTCGCCGATATACAGATCGACCCCGGTGCCGATCAGGTTGCGCTCGATCAGGGTGATCGGCTCGCGCAGGGATTTGTCCTCGATCCCGGCAAGGGCAATGTCACCGCTCATGGCTTGCATCCTGTCCGGCGGCACGGGCCGCGCTCAGCATCTGGAAAATGTCGGGATTGGCGGCGGCCAGAACCGGGCCGGGCGCGGCCAGATCGGCCAGATGTCCCGGCCAGTCCCCGACCAGACCGCCCGCTTCCTCGACCAGCAGCAGCCCGGCCAGACAGTCCCAGCAATGCATCAACGGCTCAAGATAGCCGTCCGAGCGGCCATCGGCGACATGGGCCAGCGACAACGCGCCCGAGCCCACCCGGCGCACGCTGGCCCCCTGCCCCAGCGCATGGTTCAGGGCCGCCAGATAGCCGGGGATCGGCAACCGCCGCGACCAGCCCATTTCAATGATGGCCTGATCGGGACGGGCCTCGACGCGGACGGCCAAGGGCGCGCCGTTCAGCGTCGCGCCATGCCCGCGCCGGGCCAGCCAGACCTCGCCGGTCAAGGGCTGCACGATCGCGCCCAGTTCGGCCCGCCCGTCGATGGCAAAGGCGATCGAGACGCAGAAATGCCCCACCCCACGTGCGAAATTCGCGGTGCCGTCGATCGGATCGATGACCCATGTCAGCGGGCCGGGCGTGCCGCCGCCTTCCTCGCCAAGGATCGCATCCTCGGGCCAATGCGCTGCGATCTCGACGCGGATCAACGCCTCGACGGCGGCATCGGACTCGGTCAGGTAATCCTGCGGCCCCTTCAGGGTGAACTGCCCCTTGGGGCGGCTTTCGAATGCCGCGCGGGCCGCGTCGCCCGCGCGCCGCGCGATCAGGGCCAGCCCGTCGAAGCGCTGCGCGATCTCCTGCCCCGTCGGCATCCGGGGCAGGCTTCCATCCGTCAAATTCATGTCCATCATCTGTCCTGTGGCTTAGCTGGCGCGGTTGATCGCCCAGACATCCTGCCAATCCTGCCGCCGGTTCCAATCGCTTTCCGCCGCGCCCGCGTCATAGGGGGTCATCTGGTCGAAATGGGCGGCGACGCCCGAGGGCTCATCGGCGGGCATCGGGATCGACATATTGCCCGATTGCTTGCCGTCGATGGTCTGAGGGGCGGCGCCTTCCTCGGTCATCACGTAATGGATGAACAGCTTGGCCGTGTTCGGGCTGGGCGCATTGCGGGTGATGAACACGGTCTTTGCCCCCATGAAGCCGGAAAACGGCTGCACGTCCGCGCAAAGGCCCAGCTTCATGCCGTTGTGATTGTCGCGGTATTTCCCGGTGGAAACCAACCCGACGAAATTGTCCTGCATGTCCGGCGCGCCCACCGCCTGCGCGGCATCGCTGTCGCTGTCGGTCAGCAGCGGCTGGTTCAGCGCCAGCGCCGCCACCCATTGCGCCGTCGCCGTGCCGCGCACGGGGTCCAACGGCTTGCCGAACTGCGCCTGATAGGCGGCGGCCATCGCCGCGTCGTGATGTTCCTCAAGCTGGTTGAACCAGTCGGTGTAGCTGGGCTTGCCCATCGGATCCTGCATGGCGACGCGGCCCTTCCATTCCGGCAGGGTCAGTTGCCAGACATTGCCGATCGGGCAGCGGTCGTTCAGCGCGGTGTTGTAGGTCCACACATCGGCCGAGACATTCATCACCAGCGGCTCCTGCATCGCGGCGGGCACTTTGCCTGCCAGATCCGAGGGCAGGTAGTTTTCGACAAATCCCGGCGCGATCAGCTGCGCCTGCGCCGCCGGCGCGTCCGAGACCGCGATCACGCTGGCCTGCACATTCCCGGCCTGCTGCTCGGCGGTGACGATCTTGATGGTCTGGGTGACCTTGGATTTCGTACCCGTGGCCTTCAGCCCGTATTTCGCGGCAAAGGCATCGGCCTGTTCGGTGATCTTGCCGGTGGAATCATAGATCACCAGCGGCGGTTCGGATTTCGCGGCGGCCAGCAGCGCGGCCTCGTTGAAGTCCTCGGCGGCAAGGGGCAGCGCGGTGCCGAAAAGCAGCGCGGCCATGACGGAAACAGTTTTCATCGCGTGATCCTGTCAGTTGCGAAAGAGTGAGGTGAAGGCCAGCGGCCTGTCGGCGCGCGGGGCTTGCCCATCGGCCGGGATGCGCTGGCCGGTGGCGTCGAACAGATGCAGCGCCTCGGGGCGCAGCTCGGCATGCAGGCGCTGCCCGGCCCGCCAGGGCGGCGGCTGATGCGTCATCGCATGCAGCAGCGTCGGGCCTTCGACCGAGGCATGCAGCAGCTCCATGATCCAGCCGCCACCCGTCGGCAGCACCGCGCGCAGATCCAGCGCGATGCGACCCGGTCCCGGCTCGGCCATGGGCATGATCCCTTCGGGACGCAGGCCGATCGCTGCGGCACGCGGCAGCGCCGTCCCCAGCAAGCCCGCCAGCGCATCGGCCAGAGCCGTGCCGGTCGCGATCATGTTGATCGGCGGGCTGCCGATGAAGCCCGCGACAAAGCGGTTGGCGGGCTGGCCATAGATCTGATCGGGGCTGCCCACCTGCTGGACCTCGCCGCCATTCATCACCGCGATGCGGGTGGCCAAGGTCATCGCCTCCCACTGGTCATGGGTGACAAAGACGATGGTGGTGCCGAATTCGCGATGCAGGCGGCTCAGTTCCTCGCGCATCTGCAGTCGCAGGGTGGCGTCCAGATTGGACAGCGGCTCATCCAGCAGCAGCACGCCCGGATTGACCGCCAGCGCCCGCGCCAAGGCCACGCGCTGCTGCTGCCCGCCCGAAAGCTGGCCGGGATAGCGCTCGGCCAGTCCGGCAATGCGCAGCCGCTCCATGACGCGGACCAGCCGCGCCTCGCGTTCGGCCGTGGGCAGCTTGGCCAGCCGCAGCCCGAAGTCGATGTTGCGCGCCACCGTCATATGCGGCCACAGCGCGTAGGACTGGAACACCAGCCCCAGCCCGCGCTTCTCGGCCGGGACGAACAGGCCCCGCGCGGCGCTGTCGACAAAGCGCCCGCCAATCGCGATCTCGCCGCCCGAGACCTGCTCCAGCCCGGCGATCATCCGCAGGATGGTGGTCTTGCCGCAGCCCGAGGGGCCCAGCAGGCACATGAAATCGCTATCCTCGACGGTCAGGCTGACGCCGCGCACGACGGCCTCGCCCCCGGCATAGCGCTTGGTCAATTGGCTCAGGTGAATCCCCGGCATGGTCAGCTCTCCAGCCCCTGGGCAATGCCCGTCTTGGTGATGCGGTTGATCAGCGAGGTGCCCGCCCATGACAGCAGCGCGATCATCAGGACGACGGCATTGGCAGCCTGCTGGTAATTGTAATCGACCAGCCGCAGCGCCCATGTCGTCAGCACGTCGGTCGCGGGCACCGCGAGGATCACGAACAGCGACACGTTCTTGATCCCGGATATGAAGGGCATCAGCACCGCCGCGATCATCGGCCCGCGTTGGATCGGCAGCACGATATGGCGCATGCGCTGGAACCACCCTGCCCCGGACATGCGCCCGGCCTCCTCGGCCTCGCGGCCCAGCTGGGTCATCGCCGCAATCCCCGTGCGCGAGGCGAAGGGCATCTGATCCGCGATCAGCGCCAGAAACAGGATCATCGGCGTGCCGTATAGCGCAGGCAGCGGTCCGCGCGGCACCGCGAACAGCGCCATGAAGGCGGCGGCAAAGGCGATGCCGGGCACAAGGTAGGGCAGAAAGGTGATCTGGCGCAAAGCCGCACCCAGCAGCGGCAGCGGGCTGCGCACCACCGCGTAGCCGACCAGCATCCCAAGCAGACCGGCCACCAACGAGGCCGCCCCCACGATCCGCACCGAATTGCCAAGCGCGTTCCAGAATTCCGGCGACAGCAGGATGCCCGACCGCAGCGCCACCGTATGCAGCCCGGTCCCGATCCAGTAGTCGAAGGTGAAATTCTCGGGCGTGAACCGCCCCGGCAGCTTCATCACCGTCGACAGCGCCAGCGCGCCCAAAGGCAGCACCACGCCCAGCAGGAATGTCAGCCCCGCCAGCGCGAAGGCCGGCCACTTCCAGCGTCCCAGCGGATGGCTGCGCTCGGTCATGCCCTTGCCGCCGATGGTGGCAAAGCGCCGCGTCTCGCGCATCATCCAGGCATCAAGGCCCAGCGTCACCACCCCGATCAGCATGATCACGCCCGCGACCACCGCCGCCACCCCGTCCTGCTGCGTCCCGATCGCCCGGTAAAGCGAGGTGGACAGCGTCTCGAACTGCACCGGCAGGCCAAGGATATAGGGAACCGAGAACTCCCCCACCCCATCGGCAAAGATCAGCAGACAGGCCGAGAACAGCGCCGGTCGCGACAGGGGCAGCACGATCTGACGCATGATCCGCATGCGCGAGGCACCCAGCATCCGCGCCGCCTCCTCCATCTGCGCGTCGATCCGGCGCAGGGCATTGCCGACCAGCAGGATGGCAAAGGGGGTGTAATGCAGCGACAGGATCACCAGCGTCGGCAGCGCGCCGTAAGCCAGCCAGTCGGGCGGCGTCAGGCCCATCGCCTCGAACCAACCGGGCTGGCCGCCGACGGTCCGGTTCTTGAACAGCGTCATCCATGCCAGCGCATAGGTCGAGGCCGGCAGCATATAGGGCACGATCAGCGCCGTGGCGAACCAGCGCCGCCCCGGCAGATCGCTGCGCGCCACCAGCCAGCCCAGGGCCGTGCCCAGCGTGATCGCAATCACCGTCGCCGCGACCGAGATCAGCAGCGTATTGCCCAGCGGCCGCCAGAACAGGATATGCGACACGCGCGAGGCAAAGACCCGCTCCAGATAATGCCCGGTCAGCGCATCGGCCTGCAACTGGGTGCGGGCCTCATCCCCGATCTGGACCGTGATCATATCGCCCAAAATCGAGGCCAGAGGCACCACGATCAGCCCCAGAAACAGCGCCAGAAGCAGCAGCGACAGGACGGTGCTTGCATCGTGAAAATAAACGATAAATCTGTATCTTGCCCGATAAGGCAAAGCAAATGCCCGGCCCGGCCTGCGCGGCGATGTCATAACCCACCCCAGTTTTCATTGCCGCTTGGCTAACCGGGTGCTGTGACAGTCGAATGAATGTTTGCACCTATGTGCATGACATTCTCATGGCCGGGAGATAGGGGCCGTCCTCCCGTATAGCTGCCGCCCCCTGCCCGCGCAGAATGCTATAACCGCCCCTATGGCATTGGTGTGCGGGGTAGGATCGCAACAATCGCACTTTGCGAGGTGGTCATGTCAGAGATTCACGGTCGGGCTCGATCTGGCGAAGAGTGCGTACCAGGCGCAAGAAACTGAGGCCCGGCTAGATTCTGCCCTTCTTCTGCCAACCGCGGCCTTGTGTTGTGGCGATGGAGGCCTGCGGCGGCGCGCACTTCTGGGGCCGCGAGATCGGCAATTTGGCACACGAACTGCGGCTCATCCCACCCGCCTCTGTAAAGCCCTTTGTCATTCCTCAGAAAGCTGATGCTGCCAACGCAGCGGCGATCTGCGACGCAGCGCCCAACGATGCGTTTCGTTCCCGTGAGTATCGAGATGACACAGGGCGCAGCGACGGTTTTCCGCATCCGTGAAGGTCTCGTCCGGCAGAGGACGCCAGTGATGAACGCCCTGCACGGCCAGCTGATCGCGTTTGGGCAGATCGTTCCCCAAGGTGCAGCCGACACCCCACGGCTGGTTGCGATCGCCACAGCAGCCCGCCCCCCCATGTGACCGGAACTATCAAGGATCTGGTCGCGACACTTACCCATATCAATGCGGGGAACGCCCGCCGGGTTAAAGAAAGCGATGTCGCCCGGCACCTGATGACCGTGCTGGCGATCGACCCACTGATCGCCACCGCATTGCCCCCCGCTCCACTGCCCGAGACGCTGCGAAAGGCTCGGGACTTGTTCGCCGGGAAAACAGCCCCCCCGGATAGTTTTCCGATCCGGCTTGCTGCTCATCTGGGCCAACAGCGTCATCATCACACGGCACGTCCATGCCAGCGCCCGACCGGGCATCGTTGGGCGCCATGCTGACGCGCAGCGCCACGGGTCCGAGTCCACCGCCAATGGCGTGGATCGTCTGGGCTCTGGTGGCGCGCGGCGGCGATTTAAAAGCTCCGGTCGTAGCGGCTCAAATCACCGGCGATCGCGAGCACGCCAGTGCGAATGTGGGCAAAGAGACGTTTGGCGCAACGGTCGCAAGACGGGATCGGGAAATCAGTGTGCAACAGAGTGCCTTCGAGCGCGTGGCTTTGATTTGAACCGGACCTGCGAACACCACCCGGGCCCGCAGCATGACAATGACCGCAACAGAGGCCGGATACATGTCAGCACCCGACAGCACGCCAAAGAATATCCGCCCCCCTCGCGCAAGGGGCGCATCTATATGTTGCACAGGCCCACCCTCCCATTCCGGTGCCCGTCAAACCCGTTTCGGGCAGCCGTAGCGCGCTACCCTGTTCACCCGTGGCCGCCCTACCTGTCCAATCCCGCACCCACGCCAGACCCAACCTCAGCCCGACACCGAACCAAGGCACACAAACCCCGCTACTCAGGATCAGCCGGCAGCTCGTGTTCTTCGGGGCGGCACTCCCCCTACTAACATGGCTCAAGTTAAATTTATATCCGCATAAATATGCCAATTTGCGGATAACTAAAATCACCCTTTCAGCAGGGTGGTTCTTTTTCCCGCCCCTTACCAGCGGACGTCGAAAAGCGAAAGACCCGCTCGGCCCGCCAAACGTCACATCTTGCCAAGCAATCAACGCATCGCCCGCTGCGTGGCCGGTTCACGCAACAGCGCCCAGCCACACAACCAGCGTGCTCAATATCAGCGAGGCCGTCCGCCCCGACCCTTTGGCCGGGACGGTTTCGCGGCGAAACCTAGCGCTCCAGCAGAGAGCGGATTTCGGCCATCAGGCTGTCCATCAGGTCGTCATCCAGCGCCCTGCCCTCAAGGCGCAGCGTGTGGCCCTTTTCGTCCCGGCCCCGCCGAATGGTGATTCCGCTTGAGGTGCGGATGGTCAGGTCGTCGATCCAGCCCTGCCGCACCGGAGCCGTCCGAGGCCGCCCCCCGCGCGGCGACGGCCGAGGCGTCAGCTCGCTGGCTTCCAGCACCGGTTCGACCAGCGCCCATTCGGCTTCGGCATCCGCCGGATGATGGCTGGACAGCGCCTGCCGCAGCCGCGATTCCGCTCCTCCTCGCAGCGCCGCCGACAGCCGCAAGCCGCGCCGCTCGGTCAGCGCTTCGGGGAAATGCAGCATGTCCCCCAGTTCTTCAAAGATCAGCGCAAAGGACCGCACCTTGGACCGCTTCGCCTTGGACCCGGTGGCGAACAGCTTGTTCACCGCATCCTCGGTATTGGCGAAGGCGCCCTGATTGGCGGCGATCACTGCGATACGGCCGCGCTCGAAATGGCTCAGCTCCTCGCGGACCTCATTCTCCTCGACCATGGCGACAAAGGCCTCGTCGGCCTCGGTCCGGGGACGGACCAGGGCGCGGATGCGGCCGTGTTTCTCGGACTGGGTCAGCTCATGCAGCGCCCGAACCGCATGCAGGCGACGATAGCCCGACAGCAGGCCGTAGCGCGGCCCCTGCCCGTCGGCCTGCTCCATCTCGAAGACTTCGATCGGCAGCCGCTGGCCGTTGGCGGCGATGGACAGCCGCAGCTCCATCAACTCGTCCTCGTTCATGACCATGCGGTCACGGATCATCGCGGTCTCGTCGACCTGCTCCAGCGGCAGCTCGACGATCAGCAGGCCGCGCGCCTCGGCATCGGCCAGCCGCGAGGCGTCGGCCTCGGACCGGGCACGGGCGGCGCGGACCTCGGTGCTTTCGACCGGGACCATGGCGGCACTTTCCGCCGCCACCTGCGAGATCGGGGCGATGCCGCGTCCGATCACCGGGCGGTCACCGGTTTCGCTGCGAAACTGCTGCTCGATCCGGTCCAGATCGGCGGTACTTGGGGTCTCTAGTCTTCTGCGCTTAGCCATTGGACTTCACCCCTTTCGCGACGTTGTTTTCGGCTTCCTCGACCTGCAGATCGCGCCACCAGCTGCCCAGAACCAGTTCCTTCACCTCGGCCCAGGTACGGTCAAAGGTCTCGCGGCCCCGGACATAGGTCTCTCGGTTGAACTCGCGGTAATCGGCCTCATAGATGCCGTTCACCTGTTCGCCAGCCTGACCGACCATGGCGGTCAGCTCCTGCCGATAGGTGGTCATGAAGTCGCCGAAATAGGCCTGGATGACATTGGCCAGATCGGTCTGCTGGGCGGCGTCAAAGCGGGTGACGATGGCGCGGACCGCGTCCCATTCGAAGCGCATCTCGGGCAGGCCGTCGCGGCGGCGGGCGGTGTTCTCACCTTCCTCGATGCTGGCGAAGGTCGAGTAGAGCATGTCGAAAAAGCGCCCGGTCGAGTCGAATTCCAGGAACGAAGCCCCCAGCGGCACCAGCAGGATGTCGGCCGCGGCCAGCGCGTTGATCGTCAGGTACCCAAGTGCAGGAGGCGTATCGAGGATGATCAGATCGTATTTGTCGACCAGCCCGTCATTGTTCAGCGCATTGCTGAGCGCGTCCCAAAGCGGCCAGCCACGCAGGCCCATCCGCCAGACCGGGACCTGGAACTCGGCCCAGTAAAGGTTCAGCTGCGCGCCCAGCAGGTCGATATTCGGCCAATGGGTGGCCTGAATCAGATCCTGCGCCGTCAGCTTCAGCGCCTCGGTCAGGGTCTCGTCGAAGGGCAGGGGGGCGTGACCGGCGGCCTCGCGGACGCGGTTCTCCTCTTGCAAGGCGAGGGCGTAATCCTTGGCGAGCAGGGGGAAGGCGGTCGACCATTCATCGGCGACGATGCCGCCCATGATCGAGGTCATGCTGCCCTGACTGTCGAGATCGATGACCAGCACCTTATAGCCGTCCAGCGCTGCCGACATGGCCAGATGCGCGGCGGTCGAGGTCTTGCCGACGCCGCCCTTGAAATTCGCTACGGCGATGGTCTTGGCGGGCAGACCCTCGGGACGCCAGGGGCGGTATTCGCGGCCCGCCGCACCCTCGGTCGCGAAGTGGTCGCGCAGACGCAGGACTTCGTCGAGGGTAAACCACTTGGAATTGCCCTCGCCAGTGCCCTGCGGCAGATCGGGATTGCGCAGCAGCACCCGGCGGAAATGGGCGGGGGCGACCGGGATCAGGTAGCGGCAGACCTCCCATGTCGAGAAGCGCCGCAGTCGCTTGCGCCCGTCCGGGGCATAGCCGCGTTCGGCCAGATCCTGACGCCCGCGTGCGGCGAAGGCGGCGGCCTTGGCGAATCGGGAGGTGTCGATCGGTTCGGCCAGACGTTGGGCGGATTTGGCCGGATCGATGTTGAAATAGGGGGGTATGGGGTCCTTGCCTGCGGACATGTCACTGCCTTTGCGATGTGCTGCTTCGTTGATTGTTTTGCAGAAACTATTGCACATCATCCGCCCGTGGCGAAAGCGTCTTGGAGGTTTCGCAGCGAAAACCCCTGAATTTCAGGAAAAAACAGCGACGGATAGTTTGTAGTTCTTTAGAACTGTTTAGAATCTTTAGGGGTGCGAATATTCTGCATCGTCATGGGCTTAGAAGGTCTTGGGGACCCGAATACGGGACGGGGGGGACCCGGACACGGGATGACAGGGGCCCGGATACGGGAGACAGGGTGCCGATTCTCGGGAAGAGGGGTTCCCATGGCCGGGATAGGCCCCGGAAGTGCCGGATTTGTCCAATATCGGCACCAAAACCGAATCTGCGATCCCGGAAATGGATACCTTCGCTGCACCGGAAAAGCCAAAGGAACCCGTTTACGGGAGGCGGAAAACTTGCGCTCGGGAACCCGGAGAGCGGTTGCCGGAAGGTACCCATTCCGTCATAATCAGAAAAAAAAAAAGGTGGGGCAGGGCGATGGACGAGATTCCGCGAGACCAGCTTTCTGGCGCGCTGCGTCGGGGCGAGGTCAAGAAACATGTGGCGGCAATCCATGTCTCGGGCAAGCTGACGCTGTTGCAGCGCAAGCTGTCGAACGTGTTGCTGCTGAATGCCTATGACACGCTGATCAGCCGGTCGCGCCACCAGATCGACGCGCGCACCTTGTGCCTGATGATCGGCTATAACAGCAATGACATGGACACGCTGAAGCAATCCCTGCGCGGGCTGGCCGAGACGGTCGCGGAATGGGACATGCTGGATGAAAAGGGCCAGCAGGAATGGGGCGTGTCGAGCCTGCTCAGCTATGCCAAGCTGAAGGGCGGGATCTGCGAATATGCCTATTCCCCGGCCTTGGCGGAAAAGCTGCATGACCCCAAGGTCTTTGCGCTGATCAACCTCAACATCCAGCGGCGCTTCACCTCGGGTCACGCGCTTGCGCTGTATGAGAATTGCTACCGCTTCGTCAGGACGGGGTCGACCGGCTGGTGGCCGCTGGACCTGTTCCGGCGGCTGATGGGGGTCGAGGGCTCGACCTATTACGAGACCTTCAAGCATCTGAACGCCAAGATCATCAAGCCCGCCGTGGCCGAGGTGAACAAGACCAGCAATATTCTGGTCACGCCCGAGACCCGCAAGCAGGGCAGGGTGGTCACCGAGATCCGCTTCCGCATCAAGGAAAACCCGCAGCTGGCGATCCTCGACATGGATGATGGCGAGGGCGTGCGCCATGGCGCGGTCTATGCCCGCCTGCGCGAGATGGGGGTCAGCGACCGGCTGGCGCGGCAATGGCTGGCCAGTCACGGCGAAGAGCAGGTGCAGGAAAAGCTGGATTACGTCGAGAGCCGCAAGAACGTCAAAAGCATGGTCGGCTATCTGACCGCGGCGCTGGAAGGGAACTTTACCGTCATGCCCGAACCCGAGGCCCCGGCCCCATCCGGGCGGGCCGAGCGGCTGCGGCGGATTCTGGATGCGGTCAAGGCGCGCACGCCGACCCAGCGCGACGCCGACAAGCGGCTGTTCGCCGGGCAGCTGTTCGACAGCCGGCTGCGCGAGGATTTCGAGAAGCATGGCTGGATGTCGCCCTTGAACAGCACCCGCATCGCGCTGTTCTGGGAGGAAATGTCCCCCGGCCTGCTGGCCGGGCTGGAGGATGCCACCGTCGAGTGATCCGCGAATGGCCCCGCTGATGCGGGGCAGATTTCCGATCGCCACCCCCCTTCATTGCAAGAACAGTTGCGCCCGCCGCCAACGCGGCATATGAGGCGCGCTACCGGTCGCAGCCTACCCGGTCATCAAAACAAGGGTCTCATTATGAATACTGCTGTTGTCTGCTCTGGCGGACTCGATTCCGTTTCGCTTGCCCATGTCCTTGGCCATGAGGGAAAGCTGAGCCGGATCATCTCATTCGACTATGGCCAGCGGCACCGCAAAGAGCTGGATTTCGCCCGCGCCGCCGCCGACAGGCTGGGCGTGCCGTTTCACCTGATCGACCTGAGCGCGGTAGGGGCGGCGCTGAGCGGCTCGGCCCTGACCGATGATATCGACGTGCCCGACGGCCATTATGCCGAAGAGACGATGCGGATCACCGTGGTGCCGAACCGCAATGCGATCATGCTGACCGTGGCCTTTGGGCTGGCTGCGGCGCAGGGCGATGCGGCGGTGGCGACCGCGGTGCATGGCGGCGATCACTTCATCTATCCCGATTGCCGCCCGGCCTTTACCGAGGCTTTTGCCGCGATGCAGCGGACGGCGCTGGACGGCTATGCCGATGTGGCGCTGCTGGTGCCATTCGTCCATCGCAGCAAGGCCGATATCGTGGCCGAGGGCGCGCGGGTCGGCACGCCATTCGCGCAGACATGGTCCTGCTACAAGGGTGGCGAGATCCATTGCGGGCGCTGCGGCACCTGCGTCGAGCGCCGCGAGGCATTCGATCTGGCCGGGGTGGACGACCCCACGGTCTATGAGGATGCGGATTTCTGGCGCGCGGCGGTGGCCGGGCGGGGGGCGGCGTGATGTATCGCATCAGCAAAGAGTTCCATTTCTCGGCCTCGCATCAACTGGCGCATCTGCCGCAGGGGCATCAATGCGCGCGGCTGCATGGGCATAATTATGTGGTGGTGGTCGAACTGGCCTCGGCCCGCCTGAACGAGGACGGGTTCGTGCGCGACTATCACGAGCTGGCCGAGCTGAAGGCCTATATCGACGAGGAATTCGACCACCGCCATCTGAACGATGTGCTGGAGGGGCCGTCCACCGCCGAAAACATGGCGCGGCATTTCCATGACTGGGCGCAGGCGCGCTGGCCGGAAGTGGCGGCGGTCAGGGTGTCCGAGACCCCGAAGACCTGGGCCGAGTACCGGCCATGAGCCTGCGCATCGCGGAAATCTTTGGCCCGACGATCCAGGGCGAGGGCGCGCTGATCGGGCAGCCGACGGTGTTTGTCCGCGCGGGCGGCTGCGATTATCGCTGCAGCTGGTGCGACAGCATGCATGCGGTCGACAGCCGCTATCGGCAGGATTGGGCGGTGATGGATGCCGCAGGGATCATGGCCGAGGTCGCGCGTCTGTCGGGCGGGCAGCCGCTGGTGGTGTCGATCTCGGGCGGGAATCCGGCGATTCAGGATTTCGGGCCGGTGATCGCGCTGGGGCGGGGGCAGGGCTATCGCTTTGCCTGCGAGACGCAGGGCTCGGTCGCGCGCGACTGGTTCGCGGATCTGGCGCTGCTGGTGCTGTCGCCAAAGCCCCCGTCCAGCGGACAGGAAACCGACTGGGTGGCCTTCGACGCCTGCCTTGCCGCGGCGGGCAAGGCCGAACGCCTCATGAAGATCGTGGTGTTCGACCAGAACGATCTGGACTGGGCGCGGGCGGCCTCGGCGCGCTATCCCGATCTGCCGCTGTATCTGCAGCCTGGAAATCCCGAAACCGATCCCGAAAAACCGGTCGATCCGCAGGCGCTGGCCGACCGCATGTTGTGGCTGGTCGAGGCCACCGTGGGCCGGGGCTGGCTGGTGCCGCGCATCCTGCCGCAGCTGCATGTGCTGATCTGGGGCAACCGCCGCGGCGTATGAAAGGAACTGACATGACCGAGACGATCTACAGCAATCTCAAGCAACTGGGCGGCGCGACCGTGCTGCCGCAAAACCCCGATGAGGCCGTGCTGGAGTGGGTGCGCAATCCGCAGGCCGATGTCGTTTACAATGTGCGCTTCACCGCGCCCGAGTTCACCTCGCTTTGCCCGATGACCGGCCAGCCGGATTTCGCGCATCTGGTCATCGACTATGTGCCGGGCGAGTGGCTGGTGGAATCGAAGTCGCTGAAGCTGTTCCTTGGCGCGTTCCGCAATCACGGGGCCTTCCACGAGGATTGCACGATTTCCATCGCCCGGCGGCTGGCCGGGTTTCTGGCTCCGCGCTGGCTGCGCATCGGCGGCTACTGGTATCCGCGCGGCGGCATTCCGATCGACGTGTTCTGGCAGACCGGCCCGCTGCCCGAAGGGGTGTGGATCCCCGATCAGGGCGTGCCGCCCTATCGCGGGCGTGGCTGAGGCGGGTATGAAAAGGATGCCACCTATCTTGGAGGCTTGCCATCGACATGCGCGTGGTCTTGACGTGTCGGTTGGTATGGCCAGCGTCTGCGCGCTGGACGCTGGCGGATAGGTTCTGAAGGAGGGAAAGGTCGAGAGCATCCCTGGGTGATCGCGCAGATCCTCGGAAATCTGACCGGACATTATCTGCGCGTTGGGTTGGGCGTCGGGCCGATAGCGATGGCGAGCGCTCGTGCGGGCATCGATGAACCGGCGAGGTCTCAGCAATCGCTTACAGTCCCGGCGCATTTTGTCATGACACCCGCGCGCCACTAACTCGGACAACTCGACCGGGCGCGCGGCATTTCCAAATGTAGTGATGCTGGCGCTCGATGAACCCTCATCGAGGCGGGTGCGCGACATGCAAAAGCCGAGGTGGCTGTCGCTTGACGGGCGGCGATCAGCTTGCACCGCATCTGAGTGACCGGAACGGAACATCGCTGGGAAGATCAGGTAACCGCCAGACGACCGCATCAGAGGTCAGCGCCGCAGGGCGAGGATAGCGGTCCGTGCAGGGACGGTGGGCGGGTAATCTCGTGGGGCTTTGGAAGCCGCGGGGCGATGTTCCGACCGGTTGCTCGCAAAGAAGATTGAGATGCTCCACCATCCGACCCGATAATGAAGCGGCGTGATGCCGATTTCGGAGAGAAGCATTTGCGCAATGGGTCGTTACCAAGCGTTCGCAAAGAGTTAACCGACACCGAAGCAGACTGACTGCAACGCAGCATCGCAATCGCGGCAAATCACACTTGTGGACGTTGAAATCCGATGCCGAGAGCCAGACAGCCCATGGAGAGGTGAGGCGGACGGTTGCGGTGCGGCATGGCAGCCGCAAACACTTTGGGTTAGCGGCCTTTCATCCACGGTATCGTGCCCAGCGGGGACCCGTGACCTGCAACGGGTGGGACGCGGGCTGTAACGAACCCTGATGCGCCGGAGAGATCGGAGGACGTGAGCCTTTCCTGTCGGCCATCCGGAGTGCGGCAATCCTTCTCAACGGCAACGGAGAAACTCAACTTATAGGTGAACGTCACTTGAGGCTTGTCAGATGATCATGAAGCCATGGCGTAACGGATCGTCGTAAGCGGTGTCCCGATCACACGGTGACTGCGTAATTCCACGGGAGCAGGTCTTGGATCTTGCTCTGTCTGTGGCCTTTGACGATGGCGGTGAGCGTGGCTGTCAGCCATGCGTGGGGATTGACGCC
>NZ_JACVAW010000020.1:0-65734 GCF_014851995.1 Paracoccus sp. PAR01 | reverse complement strand
GCAGCGGCTGCTGAAGCGGACGGCATGACCATGTTCGGCATCAGCTTCCGCCCCCGCAAGCCGAACCCCGCCCAGACCGCCAAGGAACGGCTGCAGATCCTGCTGGCCCATGAACGCGCCGGCGGCACCAGCCCGGATTTCCTGCCGCTGCTGCAACGCGACATCCTCGAGGTCGTCCGCCGCCACATGGAGATCGACGGCGAGCAGGTCGAGGTCAAACTCGAACGCGGCGAGGAACTCTCCAGCCTCGAAATCAACATCGAACTCCCAGGCGCAACAAAGCTGAAGAAAAAAGCAGGCTAGGGCGATCCGAGCTGGAAAAAGCCGCCGGACAGCTCTCAGTCAGACGTCCGGAAAACCGGGGGTTTGGGCAAGATCGATTCGTTCGGGCTTGTTGATCAATCTTATATGAATACCCCACCACGCTGCATTCGCATGCGTCAGGTCGTCCCATGCGGGTGTTGTCGAATTAGTCAAATTCGATGAATTAATTTTTAAAATTCAACGATAAACGGCAAATTACCGGCAGGTCATCAGAACCGCACGGTTCAGATAAATGCCAATTAGCGTATTGCGCAGTCACTGCTGGCGCATATGCTCAAATTGCAAGCTAGCAATACTCGTGCCCGTCAACGATGCCATGCGAAGGGAAGCACAATGGTCAGTTATGTCTTGGACCCGAATGCGATTGCGACCGGCGAATTCATCCTTGGTATCGGGGGATCGGCCGGGACGATCGATCCCGAGGGGTATCCGGTCACTGATTTCGTTGAGGCAATGGGTGGCGATCCTGCCAATGCGCAAATCATCGTCAGTGTCGAGGGTTCGGCCGAGGATTATGCGGACGGCATTCCCCCCGGCACGCTGATCACCTTGGAGATCGACGTGGATGGTGATGGGGTCGGCGATTATGAAATCAGACCTGCCGGCCAAAACCAGAGCGAGCTTCGTCTGGACAACCAGATCAGCGGCAATGCTGGCTTCTTCGACGGCGATTTCGGCATCTATGCGCCGGGCAGCGATGTGCCGCTCAGTTCGGGATCGGGTCGTTTCTTCCTTACTACCGAACCCGGCGGTTTCACCGACGATGGTTTGCTGATCGAGCCGGGCGACAACCTGAATATGGACGATGTCGATGTCCTGCCCTGTTTCACCCGTGGTTCGCTGATCGACACGCCTGACGGGCCGCGTCTGGTCGAGGAACTGGCGCTTGGTGATCTGGTCATGACCAAGGATCATGGTCCGCAGCCGATCCGGTGGATCGCCTCGCGTCTGGTTGGGGGCCATGCCCTGGATCGCCATCCGAACTTCCAGCCCATCCGCATTGCCGCCGGGGCCTTTGGTCCTTCGGTCCCTGCGCGGGATCTGGTGGTTTCGCCGCAGCACCGGGTGCTGCTGTCCTCGCGCATCGTGCAGGCCATGTTCGGGACCGATGAGGTTCTGGTCCCGGCCAAGAAGCTGCTGGGCCTGCCGGGGGTCACGCAGGAAAATGTGTCGAGTGTCGAGTATTTCCACATCCTGCTGGACCGCCACGAGGTGGTGCGCGCCAATGGTGCCTGGACGGAAACCCTGCTGACCGGCCCGATGGCGCTGAAAGCGCTTGGCCCCGAGGCGGTGCGGGAAATCTCGTTGCTGTTCCCGGAACTGGCCTCGCCCAGCTATGTCGCGCCTCCGGCCCGGCGAATTGCCGAGCCGCGGCGCGTGGCGCAGATGATCGCGCGGCATCTGAAAAACCAACGCGATCTGGTCGAGATCGAAAAGCGCGCCTGACCGTCAATCGGTCAGCAGCAGTCCCTTGCGGCTGGCGATATCGTCGCGTCCGGCGATCTTGCCCATGAACTTGCCCGGCCAGCCATAGGGCTGGCTGTGGCGGGCAAACAGGCAGCCCGCGGTTTCCGCGTGAACCGGAATCTCATCGCCCAGCGGGTCGAGCAGCGTGGCGATCAGCTGCCCCTCGGCCACCTCGTCTCCCAATTCGGTATGATAGACGATCAGCCCTTCGGACGGGGACTTGATCTGGGCCATCGCGGTCAGTCCGGTGGCCTCGCAGGCCAAGGGCGGCAGGTCGGGCAGGGTCTCGTCGGTGATGTAGCCGCGGCGGGCGAGGATGCGGAACAGCGCCTGCGCCTGATCGTGGGCCAGACCTTCATCGACATCGTCATTGCTGCCCATTTCCAACGTCGCGGCCAGGCAGGCACTCGGGATGGGATGATCCGGATAAAGGCGGGCCAGTTCCCACCACGGGCCGCTCAGCGCCTCATCAAAGGGATTCCCGCCGGAGATTTCGGCCAACAGGACGGCGCGCGCGCCGATCTCGGCAGCGATGTCCTGTGCATCCGGCCATAGCGGCGTGCCGGTGTAGATATGCGGCAAGGCCTGATTGTCGGCATGCAGGTCAAGCACCAGATCGGCGTCATGGGCCAACAGCATCAGCCGGTGGCGCATGGCCTCCAGCGCGGTCTTGGGCTGCATGTCGTCAAGCACGGCGCGCATGGCCGCGCGGCAGGAGGCGACGTTCTGGGCAGCAGCCGGACCAAGCTGTAGCGGTGGCAGAAGCGCGGCCAGATCGGGATAGTTGCGGTTGAAATTCTCGCCCGAGGCGGTTTCCTTGCGGCCGTAAAGGAAGCCGTCGGGATGCTGGGTCAGGCCCAGCGGATTGGCCTGCGGCAGGATCAGGATTTCGCCCACGATACGGTCTTCGCGCGCGGCAAACTCCAGCATGGGGCGCAGCAAATGCAGGGCGAACATGCCGGGAAATTCGTCGGCATGTAGTCCGGCCTGCAGATAGGCTTTGGCCCCCGAACCGGGGCGGCCATAGCGAAAGGCGGTGATCTTGTGAACCCGTCCCTGCGCATCGGCGGGAAGGGGGAATTCGAGGCGTTCGCCGATTGCGGGCAGGGTCATCCGGATCGTCCTTGCTGCGGGCGCGGGACGATCCAGCCTTGCCGGGAACCCGGCAAAAGCAGGTTCCCGAGCCTGTTGGTCTGGTCAGGCGTTGAAGAGGAAATGCAGGACGTCGCCGTCCTTGACCTCATAGGACTTGCCCTCGACGCGGAACTTGCCCGCCTCGCGTGCGCCGGCCTCGCCCTTGTAGGTGACGTAGTCGTCATAGGCGACGGTTTCCGCACGGATGAAGCCGCGTTCGAAATCGCCGTGGATGACGCCAGCGGCCTGCGGGGCCAGCGTGCCCTTGTGAATGGTCCAGGCGCGGGCCTCTTTCGGGCCGACGGTGAAATAGGTGTCCAGCCCCAGCAGCGAATAACCGGCGCGGATCAGGCGATCCAGACCGGCCTCATGCAGGCCCATTGCCTCAAGGAACATCGTGGCTTCCTCGGCGGGAAGCAGGCTGATTTCCTCTTCGATCTTGGCCGAGATGACGACATGGCCCGCACCCTGTTCGGCGGCCATTTTCGCCACTCGCTCGGACTGGCTGTTGCCCTCGGCGGCCTTGTCCTCTTCGACGTTGCAGACGAACAGAACCGGTTTCGCGGTCAGCAGTTGCAGCATGTCCCATGCCTTGCGGTCTTCGTCATCGACCTTGATGGTGCGGGCAGGTTTCCCGGCTTCCAGCGCGGCCTGCGCGGCTTTCAGCAGTTTTTCCTGAGCCACGGCCTCCTTGTCGCCACCCTTCAGCTTGCGGGCGATATTGGCCAGGCGACGCTCGACCGATTCCAGATCGGCGATCATCAACTCGGTCTCGATGGTCTCGGCGTCCTCGATCGGATCCACGCGGCCCTCGACATGGGTCACGTCACCGTCCTCAAAACAGCGCAGCACATGGGCGATAGCATCGACTTCGCGGATGTTGGCCAGGAACTGGTTGCCCAGACCCTCGCCCTTGGAGGCGCCCTTCACCAGACCAGCGATATCCACAAAGGTGATACGGGTCGGGATGATCTGCTTGGAGCCCGCGATCTCGGCCAGTTTGTCCAGCCGCGTATCGGGAACCGCGACCTCGCCGACATTCGGCTCGATCGTGCAGAAGGGGAAATTCGCGGCCTGTGCGGCGGCGGTTTTGGTCAGCGCGTTGAACAGCGTCGACTTGCCCACGTTCGGCAGCCCGACGATCCCCATACGAAAGCCCATGATGCACCCCTTTTCCCGGAAAACTGCCGTCTTTTATGGGCGCGCGCGGCCCAAGTCCAGTGCGGGGCGTTGATCTTTCCCCGCGCTAGGGGATAACCCTTGGCGGCGGATTGAAAACGGCGGACAGGGAACCGGGCGCATGAGCAGAATCGACGACACTTTCGCACGGCTTGCCGACACGAATGGCAAGGCCTTCGTCGCCTATATGATGGGTTGCGATCCCGATTTCGACACCTCGCTGCAGATCATGAAGGGCCTGCCGGAAGCGGGCGTCGACATCATCGAGCTGGGCATGCCTTTCACCGACCCGATGGCTGATGGTCCGACCATTCAGGCGGCGGGGCAGCGCGCGCTGGAAGCGGGCGGCAGCGTTACTCGTGTCCTGGACATGGTGCGTGCCTTCCGCGAGGGGAACAGCACCACCCCGATCGTGCTGATGGGCTATTACAACCCGATCTATGCACGGGATGGGGGTGTTGATCGCTTCATCGCCGAAGCTGTCGCAGCGGGCGTTGACGGGCTGATCGTGGTCGACCTGCCCCCCGAAGAGGATGCCGAACTGTGCCTGCCTGCGAAAGCTGCGGGGCTGAACTTCATCCGGCTGGCGACACCGACCACCGATGATCGCCGCCTGCCTGCGGTCGTGCAGAATACCTCGGGCTTTGTCTATTACGTCTCGGTCACCGGGATCACCGGCGGCCCGGCCGCCAATGCTGCCGAAGTCGCCCCCGAGGTCGCGCGCATTCGTGCCTCTGCCGGCCTGCCGGTCGTCGTAGGCTTTGGCATCTCGACCCCGGAAGCGGCATCGGCCGTCGCGGGCGTCGCCGATGGCTGCGTCGTCGGTTCGGCCATCGTCAAGCTGATCGGCGAGGGGCGCCCGGTCCCCGAGGTGCTGGACTTTGTCGCCAAGTTGGCCGCCGGGGCGCATTCCGGCAGCTAAGAACGGGTATCGCGCAACCGTTCGTCTTTTCAGAACACGGGGTTGCGCGCCCTGACCGTGGGCAAGCGCCGTCTTCGTGCTAAGTTTCCAGCACAAGAAACGGAGAGTGCCATGCCCACCCTGTTCTACCATGCCGGTGCCTGCTCGCTTGCACCCCATATCGTGCTGGAATGGATCGGCGCGCCCTATCAGGCGGTGCCGGTCGAATTCGGCTCATCCGAGCTGCTGGCGGTAAACCCCGCCGGGGCGGTTCCGGCGCTGCGCGAGGATGACGGCTGGATGCTGACCCAATGTGGCGCTATCCTGCGCTATCTTGCGCTCAAGCACCCCGAGGCAGGTCTGGACGGTGGCGCGGGCCCTCGGGCGCAGGCGGAAATGGACCGCTGGGCCAGCTTCCTGACCGGCGACCTGCATCCTGCCTTTTTCCCGCTGTTCCTGCCGCAGCGCTATACGACCAGCCGCGACGAGGACGACCGCAATTCCGTGCAGGAAGCTGGCCGCAAGCTGGTCCGCCGCAAGCTGACGCTGCTCGACGACCATTTGCAGGGCCGCGACTGGATGCTGGGAAAGCGCTCGGTGATCGACGCCTATGCCTTTCCGATGATCCGCTGGGCGGCGAAGCTGCTGCCCGATGGCATCTCGGGCTGGACGAATGTCTTGGCTTTGCATGACCGTATCGCCGCCGATCCGGCGGTTCAGAAAGTCCTGGCCCTTGAGGAGGCCGCATAAGGAGAAGTCCCATGACCACCGGCATCCATCACGTCACCGGCATCACCCGTCGCGTTCAGGCGAATGTCGACTTCTACGCGGGCTTTCTGGGCCTGCGGCTGGTCAAGCGCACCGGCGGCTTCGAGGATGCCGAGCAGTTGCACCTGTTCTATGGCGATGCGCTTGGCTCGCCCGGCTCGCTGATCACCTTCCTTGTCTGGGAGGACGGCGCGCCGGGTCGGGTCGGCCACGGTCAGGTCGCGGAAATCGCGCTGTCCGTTCCCCCGGACAGCATCGGTGACTGGCTGACCCGCGCCATGACCGCGCGTATCCCGGTCGAGGGCCCCAGCCGCGAGTTCGGCGAAACCGTGCTGCGGCTGAAAGACCCGGACGGGGTGATCGTCAAGCTGGTCGGCGTCGATGCTCCGGCCACTGCGCCATTGCCCGATCCGATTGCGCCGACCCGCCTGCGCGGGGTGACACTGTTCACCGAAGATGCGGCGGGCACGCGGGATTTCCTTGGCCAGTTCGGCTACCGGGCCGAGGCGGCTTCCGGTGCAGTGCAGCGCATGATTTCGGACCGGGATGCCGTCGATATCCGCGATGCCAGCGGCTATTTCCCCGGCATTCCCGGTACCGGTACGTTGGATCACGTGGCCTTCCGGGCGGCATCGGTCGATGAGGTGCGCGCACGGCGGCTGGCGCTGAAGGATACCGATGTCACCAGCGTCCATGACCGGAAATACTTCCTGTCGCTCTATGTCCGCGATCCCGCCGGGATCTTGCTGGAATATGCCACCGACGCGCCCGGCTTCACGCTGGACGAAACCCCTGAGGAACTGGGCCGGACATTGTTCGTCCCACCCCATGATGCGGCCCGCGCCGAGGATCTGCGCGTGATGCTGCCGCAATTCGCCCTGCCGGGCGAGGAAAGGATGCCGATGCGCGACTTGCATTTCACCCACCGCTTCCATCGGCCCGAAAACCCGGATGGCAGCACGATCATCCTGCTGCATGGGACTGGCGGCAATGAAACCGACCTGATGCCGCTGGCTCATCGCATCGCACCCAATGCGACGCTGCTGGGTGTGCGCGGCCGCTCGACCGAGGAGGGGATCAACCGCTGGTTCCGTCGCTATGATGCCGTGACCTACGATCAGGCCGACATCCAGTCCGAGGCCGAGGCCTTTGCTGCCTTTGTCGAGGATGCCACCCGCGCCTATGGGCTTGATCCGGAACGGATCAGCTTCCTTGGCTATTCGAACGGCGCGAACCTGCTGGGCGCGATCCTGCAACTGCATCCCGATGCGGTGCGCAAGGCGATCCTGCTGCGTGGCATTCAGGTCCTGGAAGCACCGCCCGCCAGCACTGCCGAGGCGCTGCAGGGTGCCAAGGTGCTGATGCTGAACGGCGCGCGCGATCCCTTTGCACGGATGGCCCCGGCGCTGGAGCAGCAGTTGCGCCGCCTGGGTGCCGAGGTGGACAGCCAGACCCTGCCGGTCGGTCATGAGCTTGCGGCGGACGACCTTCAGGCCAGCTCGGATTGGCTGGCCTGAAGAACCGGGCCCTCCCCGATTGGGGGAGGGCTTTTTCGTGTCAGACGATGATCAGGTCATCTTGCAGGCTGGCGATGCTGGCGTAATCGTCGATTGTCAGCGTCTGGCCATTGGCGAAACGGAAAACGATGTCGCCGCTGACATGGCTGGCCATGTTCAGCACCTGCGCCACGCTGCGCGCCCCGCCGCCCCACAGGGCGTCGTCGATGCGAAGCGTGTCGATATTGTTCTGGAAGTCCATGACCGTGTCCCGCCCCGAGGCAAAGACAAAGGTGTCAGCGCCGCCATTGCCGAACAGCCGGTCATTGCCAGCCCCCCCATCCAGAAGGTCATTCCCCGCCATCCCGCGCAAGGTATTGTTCAGCGCGTTGCCGGTCATCTGGTTGGCCCCGGCATTACCCGTGCCGTTCAATGCTGCACCTGCCAGCCGCAAATTCTCGAAATTCGAGGCAAGGGTGAAACTCGCGCTGGAGGTCACGGTATCCGTGCCGCCATTCAGCCCCTCGATCAACTGATCCAGACCGTCGGTCAGGTAGGTATCGTTCCCGCCGCCACCGCTCAGCGTGTCTCGACCGCCAAAACCCTGAAGGGTGTCATTGCCGCGCAACCCGTCAAGCCTGTTGTCGCCCCAAGTCCCGACGAGTCGGTTGGCCAATTCGTTTCCGGTCCCGTTCCGGGCATCGTCGAGCAGGACGAGATTCTCGAAGTTCGCGGCCAGGGTCCGGCTGGTGTCGGAGTAGATCGTGTCGACACCAGAATTCACGGCCTCGATCAACACGTCATGGTCGTCGGCGTGATAGGTATCGTTGCCGTTGCCTCCGATCATCGTGTCGCGGCCGCTGCCGCCAAAGATCGAATCGTTGCCGTCCAGACCCACAATGCGGTCATTGCCGTGATTGCCACCGATGATATTGTTCGACGCGTTGCCACGCAGGAGGTCATTCCCTGACCCTGCGCGCAGGTTCTCGATCACCGTGTTTTCGGCAATGACGATGTTTCCGGTCAGCCCATAGGCATCGGAGATACCAGAAGCGGCCAGATTGATACGCTGGTCGTTGGTATCTCTGGACAGGTTCAGTATGTCGTTGCCGCCGCTGTCGACGATGGTGAAGGTGATGTCGTCGCGCGCATTGGTGGCCAGCATATTCGAGATGCGGGCATAGTTTCCCCCCGCATTGCTGTCCTCGCCATAGATCGTGTTGCCTGCCCGCAGTGTGGCTGGCCCGTACAGCTCCCGGATCGCAGCGATATCAGCGATCATCGCCGAGGCGACAAAGGCTCGACTTGCGTCGATCGCGGTATTGTCGTCCTGGCTGAAGTACGACATGACCGTCGCCTGCCAACTGTCATTGGCATAATGACTATCGACCCCGTAAGTCGCCGATCCATTATAATTTCCGGCATGACCAAGGCCAAGTGCATGGCCGATTTCGTGAATATAGGTCTGGAAGGAATAGGTGTTGAATCCGGTGCCGGCGGCATCAAGCCATCCCGTCTCGACATTGACGATCGACGACGAAATCACATTGCCGAAGACAGTTGAGGACGACCAGGCACCGGCTTCGTTGTCGTCGAAGGTAATATGGACGCGCCTGCCGCTGTCGGGATTCACCACATTGAAGCGGATACCACTGACATCGGTCCAGGCCTGCAACGCGGCGACTGCCAGACGGCGTCCGGCCGCGTCCAGTCCTGACACATCGACATTCAATGCCTGTCCCGGATCCACGTCGAAGGCGCGCCGGCTGCGCCCGCTGCTTTCCCAATACCCGTCCGTCAATTGTTCGGCGATCTGCGCAGTGGTGAAAACCGGAGGCGGCGGCACCTCTGCCAGCTCCATCGTGTAACGACCCGTATAGCGCGAATTGAACGAATCTGCCTCGATGTAATAAGTTCCGCCTTCGGGAATCGCGATGGTCACACGGGAGTTCAGCCCATTAAAGTCATCGTTCGAGGCGACCTCGTTCCCCGCCGAATCGAGCAGGCGTAGATATGGGTCCGACAACGGGAAGCTGCCTGTTCCCTCCAGTTTGATGGTGTAAGTGCCAGCCTGCAGGTTGACGCGTACCCAGTCCGTATCGCCTGCGTGGCTCAGATTTCCGCTGAACGTATCGCCGACATTCATCGTGTGGGTGGTGTTGCGATTCCCGGCGGCGTCGCCGACCTCGGTCCTGTTGATCCGTGACGTTGAGGATAGCGGTTCGTCCAGCGCGCCCTGAATGCGGTCGGAATGGGGCATCTCAAATTCCTTCTGTCAATGAAATGATGTTGCTCAAAGAGGGGTATGGTCGAGCAAGCTGGCCGCGAATGATCGCAGCGCGCTTTCGGGAATCGAGGCGTGGTCCATTATGGAAAGCTCTGCTTCCTGACCTTCCCGCATAGGGCCGCCATCCACGACTCCAATCCGGGCACGCAGGCCGTGCTGATCAGAATCACTGGCCTTCAGGATCAGCTGGAATTCAGCATCGGGCTGATCAGTGAAGCCGCGGCGAGCGAGTTCGTCGCGCAAGGCGTCGCACAGGCGTATCGCGGCAGGACCCTGCGTTTCGCAGGACAGCCGGATCGGGCGGAGGGATTCTGACCAAGCGTGCTGGGGCAAAACCAGCAAGACACCCATGCAACTGGCAAGCAGGCGGGGCGATTTCATTCGGCATTGGCCACGCCGGGTTTTGGGATTCTGCAAGTGCATGACCGGTACCGAAACAACAACTCAACTGATGCCAAGCTATCTCGACGGCTGGCCCGGTCCACAGCTAATCGTCAAATGGTTAAAAAAGGGCCCACAAAGGGGCCCTTTCTTTGTCGTTCTGATTGGGCTTCCTCAGAAGTCCATCTTCACGCCCAGCGTGACGGTGCGGCCCGGCGCGTAGAGCGGATAGACGTTGCGCGGCGAATACTGAACGTAGCTCGAACGCTCGTAGTAGGTTTCGTCGAACAGGTTATCCACGTTCAGGTGCAGGGCGACGTTCTGGTAGTTCTCGGGACGCCATTCACCATAAAGGTTGACCACGGTGTAGGAGGAGTGATCCTCGAAGCCGGCCTCGGTCAGGTAATCGCCCGACAGATCTCCAGCCCATTCCAGCGTGCCGCCGAATTTCAGGTTATACTGCGCCAGTTCCTGATCGACATACAGCGCGGCCAGCGTGCCGACCGGGACGACCGTGCCGCCATTGGGCAGGACATCTTCGCCGTTCTGGGTCACGTCAGCCTTGGTCAGGCTGGCACCGACGCGGCCCGAACCCCAGCTGTAGTTCCCTTGCAGGGTGAAGCCCTTGCTGCGGTAGTCATCCGCATTGACCAGTTGGTTGGTCACTTCGGCATCGTATGAGGCCAGACCCTTCAGGCGCGTGTCGAAGAAGGTCAGGTTGCCGGTCCAGTTGCCCTGGTTGGCGTTCAGACCCAGCTTGACGTTGGTGGCCTCGGCGGGCTCGTAGTCGGCGGCGGTGGAAAAGGCCTCGTCACGGGCATGCAGCAGGCCGTATTCGCCGATATCATAGCCCAGCCAGGTCTGCGACGCGCCGGCAAAGACTTCATAACCTTCGGCAAACTCGTAGGACGTGGTGGCGTTCACGCTGGCACCGGTATCCGAGCGCTGTTCGCCGTTCCAGTCGGTGAAGCGCTGGTGGTCCAGACGCATGCCGGTCGATACGTCGATGCCATTGTCGAATTCGAACCGGCCCTGCACGAAGGCGCCGATCTGCATCGTCTCAAGCGTATGCACGCCCGGCGCGCGATCGCCATAATTGTCGATGCGGTAATCGTCATAGGCCCAGTCGACACCGGCCGTGATCTTGCCCTGCTCCATCGAGTAGGTGTTTTTCAACACGCCGCCGATGGTGGTCGATTCCAGATCCATGTCGCCGTTGATCGGACGCAGCGGGTCGGTCGCGTAGTTCGGCCGCCAGTATTCGTTGCGGCTGATATAGACCATCGCCTCGGGGTCCCAGGCGTCGGTCGGCGCGGTCGAGCTGTATTTCAGGCTCAGCGTATTACGCGAGACTTTCAGCGGGAAGACCTCGTCCGTGTGGTCAAGATCCATGTTCATCTTGATGACGCGGTCGGCATCGTCCTTGCTGTATTCATAGGCCAGTTCGACGCGGTGGCCTTCGAATTCATAGCCCAGCTTGGTCAGCGCGCCTTGGGTGGCGGGCTCGGTGCCCGGCATTTCCTTGCCGTCGCCGTTTTCATAATTGTCGCCATTGGCGGCATGCAGCATGACGAACCAGTCAAAGCCCTCATAAAGGCCGAAACCTGCCAGCGAGCCCGACGCGCCGCGACCGTTGGTGCCATAGGACAAGCCGACGCGGCCGCCCATGGTCTGGCCTTCGGCCAGCATGTCTTTTGCGCCAACGGTTTCATAGCGCACCGCACCGGCAGCCGCGCCAAAGCCGGAATCGGCGGCGGCAGCGCCAACCTCGACTTCGACCGACTTCAGGAAGGCGGGGTCGATCACGTTCGAGCCGGTATGGTGCCAGCTGGTGACGCCCTGCGGCACGCCGTCGACGCTGACGGCAAGGTTCGACTGTTCCATGCCAAAGACATGGATCCGCTTCGAAGGACCGGCACCGCCCGAAACGGTGATGGCCGAGTCACGGGCGAACAGTTCGGAAACGTCCGCAGGTTGCATCGCCTCGATGTCCTCGGGGGTCACGGTGACACCGCCCGTGGCCTCGACCTGTTCTTGCCCATTCGCGACGAGGGTAATCGGGGCCAGCTGGATGCCGCCTGTCTCAGGCGCTGTCGCCAGATCCTGCGCCGACAGACCTGTCGCGAGTGCGAGCGAAGACACGCCCGCCAGCAAGAAAATGCTGCGTATTTTCATATACTTACCCTGTAATCGGTTCAAAACTGCGCGGACCATAAGGAGGGCGCGCGGTGATTCACAAGTGTTTCACTCAAGAATTATGGATAATTGTTAACTGAAATAGTCGGAATTGTGATAAATCTGCCGCAGGTTGTGACCTGTCCAGGAGCCGCCTATCAACCTGCAAGGGGCTGGCATGAGAGGGGAAAATGGGGTTAAGCCTCGGCGGACCCAATCACGCACAGCCGGACAGCGCCATGAGCATCCATCTTTATCAGAATGACCTGCCCGACGGTCTGGACCTTGGACCGCTCGTCGCCATCGACACCGAGACGATGGGGCTGGACATGCGGCGCGACCGTCTGTGTCTGGTGCAGCTGTCCTCGGGCGACGGTTCGGCGCATCTGGTGCAGATCGCGCGCGGTCAGCGCAAGGCACCGAACCTGACGCGCATGCTGGCCGATCCCAAGGTGCTCAAGCTGTTTCATTTCGGCCGCTTCGACATTGCCGCGCTGGAGGCTGCCTTTGGTGTCTTCACCGCGCCGGTCTGGTGCACCAAGATCGCTTCGAGGATGATCCGCACCTTTACCGACCGGCATGGGCTGAAATACCTGCTGAGCGAAATGGTCGGCGTCGACATCTCGAAGCAGCAGCAGACCAGCGACTGGGGGGCCGAGACGCTGAGCGATGCGCAGCTGGAATATGCCGCCTCGGACGTGCTGCATCTGCACCGACTGAAGGCCGAACTGGAAAAGCGGCTTGAGCGCGAAGGCCGCATGGGTCTGGCGCAGGCCTGCTTCGACTTCCTTCCCGCCCGCGCCCATCTGGATCTGATGGGCTGGGGGGATGAAAATGACATCTTCCATCACTAGGTGAGGACCATGAACGCATATCTTGATACTGCCCGCCGGGTGGTCCGCACCGAGGCCGACGGTCTTCTCGCCTTGGCTGACAGCCTTGGCGACAGCTTCGACCGCGCGATCGGTCTGATCCTTGCTGCCAAGGGCCGGGTGATCGTCTCGGGGATGGGGAAATCCGGTCACGTCGGGCGCAAGATTGCGGCGACGCTGGCCTCGACCGGGACGCCCGCCCAATTCGTCCATCCGGGCGAGGCGAGCCATGGCGATCTGGGCATGGTCACCGAAAGCGACGTGGCGCTGGTCCTGTCCAACAGCGGCGAAACGCCGGAACTGTCGGACCTGATCGCCCATACCCGGCGCTTCAACATCCCGCTGATCGGCGTGGCCAGCCGGGCCGAGTCGACGCTGCTGCGCCAGTCCGACGTGGCGCTGGTGCTGCCCAGCGTGCCCGAGGCCTGTGGCTCGGGGATCGTGCCGACGACCTCGACCACGATGACGCTGGCTTTGGGCGATGCGATCGGCATCGCGCTGATGGAGCATCGCAAGTTCACCCCCGAGCATTTCCGCACCTTCCACCCCGGCGGCAAGCTGGGCGCGAAGCTGTCGCGGGTCGGCGACATGATGCATCTGGACATTCCGCTGGTTCCCGAGGATGCGCCCATGTCCGAGGCGCTGCTGGTCATCAGCCAGAAGGGCTTTGGCGTGACCGGCGTGACCAACGCGCAGGGTCATCTGGCCGGGATCATCACCGATGGTGACCTTCGCCGCCACATGGACGGGCTGCTGGGCCACAAGGCCAGCGAAGTGATGACCCGAAATCCGCGCAGCATCTCGACCGACAGCCTTGCAGAAGAGGCTTTGGCCCAGATGCAGGCCCGCAAGATCACCAGCCTGTTCGTCGTCAAGGACGACGCCCCGGTTGGCTTGCTGCATATCCACGACTTCCTGCGCACCGGGATGGTCTGAGCCATGCTGCGGTCGCGGATCGTCGCCTGGTTGCGGGTGCTGCTGCCGCTGACCGCGCTGGCGCTGCTTTCGGTGCTGTTCCTGCTGGGACGGCACCCCGAGCCGAATGCGACGATTCCCTATGCCGATGTCGACCCGCAGGATCTGGCCGAGCGGCAGGCGATCACCAATCCGACCTATACCGGGGTGACCACCAACGGTTCGCAACTGACGATCACCGGGACCGAGGCGGTTCCGGGCGGCTCGCAGGATGAGGGCACCGTCCAGACGATCCGCATGACGCTGCGTGCCAAGGACGGCCGCGCCGCCGAGATCAGCGCTGGCACCGGCAAGGTCGAGGGCGATCAGATCGCGCTGCAGGATGGCGTGCGCATGACCACTGCCGATGGCTGGATCGTCACCGCGCCCGAGTTTCACGCCTCGACCAGTGCCGGGACCTTGGCCGCCGATCGCGAGGTCAATGTTCGTGCGCCTTTTGGCGATCTTACCGCGGGCCAGATGGAACTGCGCCCGGTGACCCCTGACCAGCCCGATCATATTCTTGATTTGAAGGGCGGAGTCCGGTTGATATATCGACCGTGACCCCGATGAACCGCATGGCTTATGCAGCTGCCGCCCGGCCATGCCGCGCGCGCCGGCGACAGAAAGGAATCCTGATGAACCGGCTTGGCCTGCTGCCCCTTGTCCTGACCCTCGCCTTTGCTGGGGTGGCCGCCGCGCAGACCACCGGCTTTGGCAATCCGCAGGACGTGAAAGCCCCGGTCGAGGTGACCGCCGACAATCTGCAGGTCGACCAGAAGACCGGCGAGGCGGTGTTCACCGGCAAGGTGCTGATCGGGCAGGGTGCGATGCGGCTGTCGGCCGACCGCGTCAGCGTGACCTATGCCGATGGTGATCAGCAGCGGATCAAGACGCTCAGGGCCGAAGGCAATGTGACGCTGGCCAGTGGCACCGACGCCGCCGAGGCAAAGACCGCCGATTACGATGTCGAATCCGGCAATGTCGTGCTGAAGGGCAATGTGCTGCTGACCCAGGGCGCGAATGTGCTGGCGGGCGAGACGGTGACGGTGAACCTTGGCACTGGACAGGCCAGCGCCTCGGGCCGGGTGCGCAGTGTGCTGCAACCGGGGAGCAACTGATGAGCGACACCGCCTCTCAGGGCCTGCGCGTTCGCGGCTTGCGCAAATCCTATCGCAACCGGCCCGTCATCCGCGAGGTCGGGTTGACGCTGAACCGCGGCGAGGTCGTGGCGCTGCTGGGTCCGAACGGCTCGGGCAAGACCACCTGCTTCTATTGCGTCGCAGGGCTGGTCTCGCCCGATGCCGGTCAGGTGCTGATCGACGGAGAGGATGCGACACAGCTGCCGATGTATCGCCGCGCCCAGATGGGCATCGGCTATCTGCCGCAGGAGATGTCGATCTTTCGCGGGCTGACGGTCGAGCAGAACATCACCGCCGTGCTGGAGCTGGTCTGCCGTGATGCGCATCACCGCCGCGACCGGCTAGAGACGTTGCTGGGCGAATTCTCGATCGAACACCTGCGCAACGCCTCGGCCATGGCGCTGTCGGGGGGTGAGCGTCGTCGGGTCGAGATTGCCCGCTGTCTGGCGGCGAATCCCTCATACCTTCTGCTGGACGAACCCTTCGCGGGCGTCGATCCGATCGCCGTGGGCGAGATTCGCGGCTTGGTCCATGACCTGAAAAGCCGCGGCATCGGTGTGCTGATTACCGATCACAATGTCCGCGAGACGCTCGAGATCGTGGATCGCGCCTATATCCTGCATGACGGCCATGTCCTGAAATCCGGCACAACCGCCGAGATTGTCGACGATCCGCAGGTTCGCCGCGTCTATCTGGGCGAGAGCTTCCGCATGAACTGATCGGCCGTTCGGGGCCTGCGGCAATTCGCGCCCGTTGACAGAAGGGCAGGGCTGTCACCAAATGGATATCAGGAGAGGCAGAGGAACCTCTTCTGCATACCCGGGCGGCATGACCGCGAGGGCGTCGTGCGGAAACGGCCGGGCAACCGAAAGGACGGACCACCATGCGCTATCAGATCAGCGGAAAACAGATTGATGTCGGGGATGCACTCACGACTCATGTGAAGACCGAACTGGGCGGGGTCATGGAGAAATATTCCCAGCGTCCCACCGACGCGACCGTCATCTTTTCCCGTAACGCGCATGAATTCATCAGCGATGCCGTGGTGCATCTGTCGACCGGCCTGACCGTTCAGGCCAAGGGTGCCTCGACCGAGATCTACGCCGCATTCGACCAGTGCAAGGAGCGCATGGACAAGCAGCTGCGCCGCTACAAGCGCCGGCTGAAAGACCACCACAAGGACCGGGTCGAGCCGGTTGCCTTCGAACAGGCGGGCATGTATGTGCTGGCCGCCGATGAGGATGAATGGGAAACGCAGGAAGATGGCCTGCAACCCGTCATCATCGCCGAGATGGAAACGCGTGTTCCTACGCTGTCCGTCGGTGAGGCGGTGATGCAGATGGAACTGGCCGGCTCACCGCTACTGGTGTTCCGTAATGAGAAACATGGGGGCGTGAACGTGGTCCACCGTCGCGACGACGGCAACGTGGGCTGGATCGACCCTCGCAACTTGCGCTAGACTGACCGACAAAGCAGTCTGGTTGAATGAATTGTCCCGGTCACGCAATCCGTGGCCGGGGCTTGGACAATTTCGGGCACCATGCAAATCAGCGACATTCTATCACCCTCCGCCGTGCGGACGATGACCCAGAGCACCAGCAAGAAGCGGTTGTTCCAGGAAATCGCCGAGCAGGCGCGCAGCGTCTATGGCGTCGACGCGACCCAGACCCTCGACGCGCTTCAGGAACGGGAATCGCTGGGGCCGACCGGCGTCGGTCATGGCGTGGCACTGCCCCATGCCCGTCTGCATGGGCTGGACCGTGTGGTCGGTCTGTTCCTGCGGCTGGAGAAGCCGCTGGATTTCGACGCGGTGGACCGCCAGCCGGTGGATCTGATCTTTGCGCTGCTGGCACCGAAGAATTCGGGCGTCGATCACCTCAAGGCTCTGGCGCTGGTGTCGCGCACGCTGCGTGACCAGGACCTGCGCGCCAAATTGCGCGCCAATGACGATGCGGTGGCGCTGCATGCGATCCTTTCCGCCGCTCCGGGGATCAAAGCTGCCTGAGGGGTGAAATCCCCGCCGATCCATGCTAGGCTCTCGCCACCAAATGGGGGAGTTTGGCCATGACCAAGCATATTGCCGACAAGTCGCAGGAAACCGGCCCCGGCCGCCTGCGCAACTTCACCCGACAGGAACGCGAGGCCGGGCTGCACCCGTCGATCGCCATCCTGCATGAGCGGCCAAGAAACGCTGCCGAGGCCAAGGGTCGCCGTCTGGCGGAATTCACGCGGATCGATCGCGGCCACCGCGTCTGAGGCATTACCTGAAATGAAACCGGCCGCAGCATATCGCTGCGGCCAGTTCTTTTTGTCTGAAGGTCGGCTTACGCGCGGACCAGCTTTTCGTAATCCGCGGCGATATCGCGGGTGGTTTGGCCGACCTGGAAATGCCAGTCGCCGATCTGGCCGACCGGGGTGACCTCGGCGGCGGTGCCGGTCAGGAAGCATTCCTGGAAGCCGTCCAGCTCCTCGGGCTTGATGCGGCGCTCATGCACCACGACGCCCTTGTCCTTGAGCATCTGCACGATGGTCTGGCGGGTGATGCCGTTCAGGAAACGGTCGGCCAGCGGGGTGTGAACCTCACCATCCTTGACGAAGAACACGTTCGCGCCGGTCGCCTCGGCGACATAGCCCTCCCAGTCCATGAACAGCGCGTCCGAGCAGCCTTTGGCTTCGGCCGCGTGCTTGGACATGGTGCAGATCATGTAAAGACCGGCGGCCTTGGCGGCGGTCGGAATGGTTTCCGGGCTGGGACGCTTCCATTTCGCGATGTCGAGCTTTGCGCCCTGCCATTTCGCGTCGCCGTAATAGTTGCCCCATTCCCAGGCGGCGACGGCCATGCGCACCGGATTGCGCGCAGCCGAGACGCCCATATCCTCGCCCGAGCCGCGCCACATCACCGCGCGCACATAGGCGTCGGTAAAGCCATTGGCCTTCAGGACCGCTTCCTTGGCCGCGTCGATTTCCTCGGCGGTGTAGGGAGAGGTCATGTCCAGAAGACGGGCCGACTCGATCAGCCGGAGCGAATGTTCGTGCCCTTTGAAAATCTTGCCGCTATAGCAGCGCTCGCCCTCGAATACCGAGCTTGCGTAATGCAGGCCATGGGTCAGGATGTGGACATTGGCGTCGCGCCAATCCACAAGCTTGCCATCCATCCAGATTTTGCCGTCACGATCGTCGTAAGCGCCTGCCATTTTGTCCTCCGGCCGGTCAGTTTTTTCGGATTGTTGCGTCAGCTAATCAGTTTCCGCATATAAAGTTGCGCAACACAGGGCTTCAGCTATCCATTGGTGATTGGAAAGTCAACAAGTCTGACGTAATAAGAGCCATGCAATACGGGGGAACCATGCAGAACAAAGTCGGCATCGCGCCCGTTTCGGGTGAAAATCTGCTGTTCCTGACCGACGATCAGCTGCGTCGCGGGATTGAGGCAATGTTCTTTGCCTATCGCGCCTTCACGGCCGATCCGGACCTGATCCTTGCCGACATGGATTACGGTCGTGCCCATCACCGGGCGCTGCACTTCATCCATCGCGATCCGGGGCTGACGGTCACGGCGCTTCTTGACGTGCTGGGCGTGACCAAGCAATCGCTGAACCGCGTGCTGCGCACCCTGATCGAGGACGGTCTGGTCGAAAGCCGCGTCGGTCATCGCGACCGCCGCGAAAGGCAGCTGTTCCTGACCGAAAAGGGCGCGGCGCTTGAGCGGCGCCTGTCCGAGACCCAGCGCGCACGCATGCGCAGCGCCTATCGTGCTGCCGGGCCACAAGCGGTCGCGGGTTTCAGACAGGTGCTTGAGGCGATGATGGACCGTGATACGCTGCGGCAGTTCAAAGCCCTGAAAGATCTGCCCGACCCGTCATGACCCAAACGGACCAGCCCTTGGCCCATATCCTTGTCGTCGATGACGATGAGCGCATCCGCAGCCTGCTCCGTCGCTTTCTCATGCGCAGCGGCTTTTTGGTCACGACCGCGCGGGATGCGGCCCATGCCCGGCGACTGCTGGCCGGGCTGGATTTCGATCTGATCGTGCTGGACGTGATGATGCCGGGTGAGGACGGCGTGTCGCTGACCCGCCATCTGCGCCAAAGCCGCACCGTTCCGATCCTGCTTCTGACTGCGAAAAGTGAAACCGAGGATCGGATCTCTGGCCTCGAAAGCGGGGCAGATGACTATCTGGCGAAACCGTTCGAGCCGCGCGAACTGCTGCTGCGCATCGCCGCCATTCTGCGCCGCATCCCTGCCTCTGAGTCGAAAGGACCGAAATTCCTGTCGATCGGGCAGTTGCGCTATGACGCCGACAAGGGCGAGTTGTGGCAGGGCGAATTGCCGCTGCGCCTGACCGGAACGGAACACGCGCTGCTCAGGCGCTTGGCGGACACGCCGCGGCAGCCTGTCAGCCGGGCCGAGCTGATCGAGGATCTGGGCCGCAGCCCCGGCGAGGACAGCGGCGAGAACTCGGAACGCGCCATCGATGTCCAGATCACCCGCCTGCGCCGCAAGATCGAGCCCGACCCGAAAGAGCCGCGCTATCTGCAGACGGTTCGCGGAACGGGTTACATGCTGGTTCCTGACTGATCAGACTTGCGACGGTCGAGACGTCATTATTGTGAAACGGTGAATAGCTGAGCACGGCGCCCGGTCTTTCACCGTTTCTCAAATACCCATGCCAAGCGTGCCGCGGTCGAAGCGCATGAAAAAGGGGCCCGAAGGCCCCCAACTCATGCCAGTGCGCCGTGGCAGTGCTTGAACTTGTTCCCCGAGCCGCAGGGGCAGGGATCATTGCGCGAGGGGTTGCCCCAGGTGGTGGGGTCGGTCTCGTCGAAGCCAGCGACGCGGCCCGAGACCTCACCACCCTCGGCCTCTTCATGCTCGGGATGCATCTGCGCCTGCGAGGCTGCCAGCTGCTGCTGATAGTCGCGCATCATCTCTTCGCGTTCGGCATCGGTCAGCGGACGGATGCGGGCAAGCTGCTGGGTCACGTCATAGCGCAGCCCGTCCAGCATCGAATCGAACAGCTGGAAGCCTTCGGTCTTGTATTCCGACAGCGGGTCGCGCTGCGCATAGCTGCGGAAACCCACGACCGAGCGCAGATGCTCAAGCGTCACCAGATGCTCGCGCCATTTGGCGTCGATCTGCTGCAGCAGGACCTGCTTCTCGATCTGGCGCATGTTTTCCGGGCCGAACTGCTCGGCCTTTTGCGACATGTAGGCATCGACCGATTGCTGGATGCGCTCGCGCATCGTGTCGTGGTCCACCCCGTCCTCGGCCGCCCATTCCTTGACCGGAAGGTCCATGTTCAGGCGGTCGATGATGGCCTCCTTGAGGCCCTCGGTGTTCCACTGCTCGGCATAGGAGCGCGGCGGCATGAATTCGTCGACCAGATCATCCACGACTTGGTTGCGCATGTCTGCCGCGACCTCGCCGACCTCGTCGGTATGCATGATTTCCAGACGCTGGCTGAAGATCGCCTTGCGCTGGTCGTTCATCACATCGTCGAATTTCAGCAGCTGCTTGCGGATGTCGAAGTTGCGGCCTTCAACCTTGGCCTGGGCGCGTTCCAGCGACTTGTTGACCCAAGGGTGAACGATCGCCTCGCCATCTTTCATCCCCAACGTCGACAGGACCTTGTCCAGACGCTCGGAGCCGAAGATGCGCATCAGGTCGTCTTCCAGCGACAGGAAGAACAGCGAGCGGCCGGGGTCGCCCTGACGGCCCGAGCGGCCGCGCAGCTGGTTGTCGATGCGGCGCGATTCGTGGCGCTCGGTGGCCAGAACGAAGAGCCCGCCGGCGTCCAGCACTTCCTGCTTGGCGGTGGCGTGCTCTGCCTCGATGCGGGCGCGCAGTTCATCGGGATGGGCTTCGGGATCGGAGGCCAGCGCCTCCATCACCTTCATCTCGACATTGCCGCCCAGCTGGATGTCGGTGCCGCGACCGGCCATGTTGGTGGCGATGGTCACCGCGCCCAGCTTGCCGGCATCGGCAACGATCTGGGCTTCCAGCTCGTGCTGGCGTGCGTTCAGGACGTTATGCGGGATGCCGGCCTGATCCAGCATCTGCGAGAGCATTTCCGACTTCTCGATCGAGGTCGTGCCGACCAGCATCGGCTGGCCCTTGGCATGGGCTTCCTTGATCGCTTCCAGCACGGCGGCGTATTTCTCCGTCGCGGTGCGGTAGACGCGGTCATGCTCGTCGATCCGCTGGATCGGACGGTTGGTCGGAACTTCGACCACGCCCAGCTTGTAGATCTCGGCGAATTCCTCGGCCTCGGTCGCGGCGGTACCGGTCATGCCGCCCAGCTTCGCGTAAAGGCGGAAGTAGTTCTGGAAGGTGACCGAGGCCAGCGTCACGTTTTCCGGCTGGATCTGGACGTTTTCCTTGGCCTCGATGGCCTGATGCAGACCGTCGGACAGGCGGCGGCCCTTCATCATCCGGCCGGTGAATTCGTCGATCAGCACGATCTCATCGTCGCGGACGATGTAATGCTGGTCGCGCATGAACAGCTTATGCGCGCGCATCGCCTGGTTGGCGTGGTGGACGATGGTGGTCGATTCCGGGTCGTAAAGCGTCTGGTCCTGCGGCAGCACACCTGCGGCCTGCAGGCGTTTTTCCAGATACTCGTTGCCTTCCTCGGTGAAGGTGGCGTTGCGGGTCTTTTCGTCCAGCTTGTAATGCTCGGGCGTGAGTTCCGGCATGAAGGCGTCCAGCGTGCGGTACAGCTCGCTGCGGTCCTGCGAGGGACCCGAGATGATCAGCGGCGTGCGCGCCTCATCGATCAGGATCGAATCGACCTCGTCGACAATGGCGTAGAAATGGCCGCGCTGGACCATCTGGTCGATCGAGCCCTTCATGTTGTCGCGCAGGTAGTCGAAGCCCAGCTCGTTGTTCGTCGCATAGGTCACGTCGGCCTGATAGGCCTGCCGCTTTTCCTCATCGGGCTGGAACGGATAGACGACGCCCGTGGTCAGACCCAGCTGGGCAAAGACCTTGCTCATCCATTCGGCGTCGCGCTTGGCCAGATAGTCGTTGACCGTGACGACATGGACGCCCTTGCCCGCCAGCGCGTTCAGGTAGGCGGGGAAGGTCGCGACCAGGGTCTTGCCCTCGCCGGTTTTCATTTCCGCGATATTGCCCTGATGCAGGAAGATCCCGCCCATCAGCTGCGTATCGAAGGCGCGCAGGCCAAGCGCACGGCGCGCCCCTTCGCGGCAGTTGGCGAAGGCTTCGGGCAGAAGCTTGTCCAGATCCTCGCCGCCCTGCGCACGGCCTTGCAGCTCGCGCGTCTTGGCGATCAGGTCCGCGTCCGACATGGCGCGGAATTTGTCTTCCAGCGCATTGACCTGCGCGACCAGCGGACGCACAGATTTTACCTTGCGGTCGTTGGGAGTTCCAAAGACCAGTTTCGCCAAGTTTCCGATGCCGAGCATGTGAGCCTTCAAAATCGCGTATCTGTGGAAGCGCGGGACGTTCCGCCCACTTGCCGCCACCGTTCGCCATGCCCTATCACATGGGCCGGAAAAACGGCGACGGGCGCGCATTTTCGGTTGGGCCGGATGTATGCGTCAGATGCCTTACTGTCAACGCTCACGCCGGTTCACCCCTGCGTGGACGTGCCCGAAATGAACCAGTCCCGGAAAGGGGAAACGATGCTGAAAACGCTTCTTGCCGCTACTGCCCTCACCGCTGTCTCGCTTGGCGCGCTGCCCGCGCTTGCGCAGGACGCGGATACGGTGGTCGCGACTGTCAATGGCGAGACGATCACGCTGGGCCAGCTGATCGCCATGCGGCAGGGACTGGATGCCGAGCAGACCCAGGGTCTGCCCGATGCGGCCCTGTGGGATCTGATGCTTGACCAGATGATCCGCCAGACCGCCGTGGCGCAGGTCGCCTCGAAGGATCTGAGCAAGCGCGATGCAATCGGCCTCGAGATCGAGCGCCGCGCCTATCTGGCTGGATCGGCACTGGAAAAGGTCGCCGCCGCCGAGCCGACCGAAGCTGAACTGAAAGCCGCCTATGACCAGATCTTTGGCGGCGAGACCGAGCCCAAGATCGAATACAATGCCGCCCATATCCTTGTGAAAACCAAGGAAGAAGCCGAGGCGATCGAGAAGCAGCTGAAAGAGGGCGGCGATTTCGGCGCCATTGCTGCCGAGAAGTCGACGGATCCGGGTTCGGGGCCGAACAAGGGCGATCTGGGCTGGTTCCAGCCCGAGCAGATGGTCCAGCCCTTTGCCGATGTTGTGAAGACGCTGAAGAAGGATGAAATCTCGGCCCCGGTCGAGACCCAGTTCGGCTGGCATGTGATCAAGCTGATCGATCAGCGCGAAGTGACCCCGCCGAAGCTGGAAGAGGTCAAGGACCAACTGGTCATCCAGATTCGCCGCGACAAGGTTCAGGCCGAGATCGAGAAGCGCGTGGCCGAGTCCAAGGTCGAAAAGACCGAAGGACTCAGCCCCGAACTGCTGAAAAAGACCGAGCTTCTGGGAGAGTGAGCCATGGCGAAAGCCGAAAAGAAGGCCAAGATCGACGACGCCGACAAGGTCAAGAAGCTCAAGAAAAAGCTCAAAAAGCTCAAGGCGGTCGTGCAGGGTGCCGAAGGCAAGGTTGAGGCGGGCGTCGCCGCCGTGGTCGCCGCGGTCACGAAAAAAGACAAGCTTGTGTCGCCTTTGGCACCGGCGGCCTTCCCCGAACTGCCGATCATCGCGGGCGTCGAATTCGGCGCCGGGGCTGCCGGGGTCAAGTATCGCGGCCGCACCGACGTCACGCTGGTGCGTCTGGCACCGGGAACCGCGATCGCCGGGGCTTTCACCAAGTCCTCGACCCGCGCGGCCAGCGTGCTGGACTGTCAGGCCAAACTGGCGCTGAAGCAGGACGTGCTGTCAGGTGCTGCGATCATCGTGAACTCGGGCAATGCCAATGCCTTTACCGGCAAGAATGGCCAAGAGGCGGTGGACAAGGTCACGGGCGGGGTCGCGCAGACCCTGTCCATCCCGCGCGAACGCGTGTTCTCGTCCTCGACCGGCGTGATCGGCGAGCCGCTGCCGGCGGAGCGTATCACCGCCGTCATCGGTGAACTCACGGGCAACCTGTCCGAGGGCGGTGCTGCCGATGCCGCACGCGCCATCATGACCACCGACACCTTCCCGAAGGGCGCCACCGCCAGCTTCGAGGCCGAGGGCGGCAAGATCAACATCGTCGGTATCGCCAAGGGTTCGGGGATGATCGCGCCGGATATGGCGACGATGCTGGTTTATATCTTCACCGACGCCAAGATCGCGCCGGATCTGCTGCAAAAGATGCTGTCCAAGCAGTTGGATGGCAGCTTCAACGCGATCACGGTGGACAGCGACACCTCGACCTCGGACGCGCTGATCCTGGCTGCTACGGGCAAGTCCGCGGCCGCTCCGATCACCGACATGCGCTCGGCCGCGGCCAAGGCCTTCGTCAAGGCGCTGGGGCAGGTGATGCTGGATCTGGCGCATCAGGTGGTCAAGGACGGCGAGGGCGCGACGAAATTCGTCGAGGTCAAGGTGACGGGCGCGGCCACTGCCGCCGACGCGCATCGCGTGGCCATGGCCATCGCCAACTCGCCGCTGGTCAAGACCGCCATCGCCGGTGAGGACGCGAACTGGGGCCGGGTCGTCATGGCCGTCGGCAAGTCCGGCGCACAGGCGGATCGCGACAAGTTGACCATCCGCTTCGGCGACATGGTGCTGGCCGAGAACGGCTGGCGCGCGCCCTCCTATGACGAGGCCAAGGCCAGCGCCTATATGAAGCGCGACAATCTGGTCATCGGCGTCGATCTGGGGCTGGGACGGGCCAAGCGCACGGTCTGGACCTGCGACCTGACCCATGGCTACATCGACATCAACGCCGATTACCGCTCATGAAGATCGTGCTTGTCGCGGCCGTCGCCCTGATCGACAGGGACGGCCGCGTCCTTCTGGCGCAGCGCCCCGAGGGGAAATCCCTCGCGGGCCTGTGGGAATTCCCCGGCGGCAAGGTCGAGCCGGGGGAAACCCCCGAGGGTGCGTTGATCCGCGAATTGCACGAGGAGCTGGGAATCGAGACCTGGAGCTCGTGCCTTGCGCCGCTGACATTCGCCAGTCACCGCTACGAATCCTTCCACTTGTTGATGCCGCTTTACGCATGTCGCAAGTGGGATGGCATTCCGGTTCCATGCGAAGGCCAGAATCTGGCCTGGGTTAACGCAACGGAATTGTCCAATTACCCTATGCCACCCGCGGATATCCCCTTGATTCCGATCCTCAGGGATTGGATATGAGGCTGCCCGGTAACGGAGTCGTGCAAAATTTACATTCTGCCGCTCTGTTACACAAAATTAGTTAACTCTTAACGAATTTGTGGCACAAATGAAATCCTGCGAGGGAGGAGACTGGACATGATTCGCACGATTACGATCGGTAGCTGCATTTCGGTCCAAGGCGTCTTTGAACGTCAAGTGTCGAACGGAAACATCATTGTACGCGTCGGCACCAAGACTTTCGAAGGCAAGCCGGTGGTCATGGCGTGAAACACGCTTAAGAACAGCAGTGCTCATAAGAAGATAACGGGGCTGCCCAGAAGGGCTGCCCCGTTCTTTTTTGTCCATTTACCTGCACCGGACGGGGGCCGTCCTGCCGGACTGGAAATGAAAAAGGGCGGGTGCCGAAGCGCCCGCCCTTTTCGATCAGTTCTCCGCAGGGATCACAGCTTGCGCTGCACTTCCTCGCGCTCGAAGATCTCGATGATATCGCCCTTGCGGATATCGTCGTAATTCTCGAAGGCCATGCCGCATTCCTGACCGGACTGGACTTCCTTGACCTCGTCCTTGAAGCGCTTGAGCGTCTTCAGCGTGCCCTCGTGGACCACGACGTTGTCGCGCAGCAGGCGGACGCCAGCCGAACGACGGGCCACACCCTCGGTGACAAGGCAGCCGGCGACATTGCCGACGCCCGTGACGCGGAAGGTTTCGCGGATCTCGGCATAGCCGATGAAATGCTCGCGCACTTCGGCCGAAAGCAGACCCGAGGCCGCCGCTTTGATGTCATCCATGAGGTCATAGATGATCGAGTAGTAGCGGATCTCGACACCCTTCTGGTTCGCGGCATTCCGCGCCGGAGCGTTCGCCCGGACGTTGAAGCCGATAACCGGAGCGCGGCTGGCTTCGGCCAGACCCACATCCGACTCGGTGATGGCACCGACGCCGTAATGCAGGACGCGAACACGAACCTCGTCGTTGCCGACTTTTTCCAGCGCCTGGACGATGGCTTCGGCAGAGCCCTGCACGTCGGCCTTGATGACGACCGGCAGCTCGGCGACGTTCTTGTCGGCCTTGGCCTTGGCGAGCATCTGGTCCAGCGTGATCGCGGCACCTGCAGCAGCGCGTTTGTCCTTGGCAGCCGAGATACGGTAATCCGCAATCTCACGGGCCTGCGCTTCGGTCGAAACGACGTTCAGCACGTCACCGGCTTCCGGCGTCCCGTCCAGACCCAGCACTTCAACCGGAACCGACGGACCGGCTTCGTCGACGCGCTCGCCCTGATCGTTGATCAGCGCACGGACCTTGCCCCATTGCTGACCGACGACAAAGATGTCGCCGCGCTTCAGGGTGCCGTTCTGCACCAGAACCGTCGCGACCGGGCCACGACCCACATCCAGCTTGGCCTCGATCACGGCACCCGAGGCGGCGCGTTCGGGGTTGGCTTTCAGCTCAAGCAGTTCAGCTTGCAGCGCGATGGCTTCCAGCAGGTTGTCCATGCCTTTGCCGGTCTTGGCGGAAACTTCGACGTCCTGCACTTCGCCCGACATCGCCTCGACGACGACTTCGTGCTGCAGCAGGTCCGTGCGGACTTTCTGCGGGTCGGCACCGTGCTTGTCGACCTTGTTGATCGCCACGATCATCGGCACCTTGGCGGCCTTGGCGTGGTTGATCGCCTCGATGGTCTGCGGCATGACCGCGTCATCGGCAGCGACGACCAGCACGACAATATCCGTCACCTGCGCGCCACGGGCCCGCATCGAGGTGAAGGCGGCGTGGCCGGGCGTGTCGAGGAAGGTCAGCAGCGCGCCGGATTCGGTTTTCACCTGATAGGCGCCGATATGCTGCGTGATGCCCCCGGCTTCGCCGGAAACGACGTTGGCCTTGCGGATCGCGTCCAGAAGCGAGGTCTTGCCGTGGTCGACGTGGCCCATGATCGTGATGACCGGCGGGCGCGACTGCAGATCCTCGGACTTGTCCTCGACCTGATCGATGACCTGTTCGACATCGGCGTCCGAGACGCGGACGGCGCGGTGGCCGAATTCGTCGATCACCAGTTCGGCAGTATCAGCATCAACCGCCTGGTTGGCGGTGACCATCATGCCCATGCGCATCAGCGACTTGATGACATCGGGCGTACGCTCGGCCATCCGGTTCGCCAACTCGGACACCAGAATGGTTTCCGGCAGCTGCACTTCGCGGAACTGCTTTTCGGCGCGCTGGTGGCCGCCCATGGCTTTCTGCCGGGCTTTTTCCTGCTTGCGCTTCATCGCGGCCAGCGAACGCTGACGTCCGCCTTCGCCGTCCAGAGCCTGCGTCACCGACAGCTTGCCGGTGCGGCGGCTGTCGTCGCGGGCCTTGTTGCGGCTGTCGCGGTCATCGGTGCTGCGCTCGCGGTCGGTCTTGCGCGGAGCCGGGGCGCTGACGCCCTTGGTCTCGGCGCGCGACGCGGCGGCTTCTGCGGCGGCACGATCAGCCGGCGAGGCCGGACGGGCCTCGGGGGCCTTCGGCTTCGACACTTCGGCCTTTTTCTGGGCGCGCAGCTCGGCCTCGCGGGCGCGGCGCTCGTCCTCTTCGGCCTTCAGGCGCAGGGCTTCCTCGCGTTCGCGATCCTCGCGCTCCTTGGCTTCCATCTCAAGGCGGCGACGCTCGCGCTCTTCCTCGCGGGCCTTTTCCTCGGCCTCGCGCTGTGCGGCTTCCTCGACCTCGCGGGCCTTGGCGGCGCGCAGCGCGGCAAGGCGGCGCTCCATCTCGGCATCCGAGATCCCGGCGGGACGCTTGGAAGGATCGCCGCCGATGGCGGAGCCAGAACCCGAGCGCGAACCGCCCGCTGCCGCACCGGGTTTGCCCGGCACGACGACGCGCTTGCGTTTGACCTCGACCGCGACATTATGGGTCCGACCGTGGCTGAAGCTCTGCTTCACCTGGCCCGAACGGCCAGAGCCGCCACCAAGACCCAGGGGTTTCTTTCCGTCAGTATCGCTCATTCCGATCTTTAATCCTTCCCGGCGGAAACACCGCCGTCATGCCCTCGCAGACCCGTCAGTCTGCTCGCGTCCCTGATCAACATGTCGGTCAGGCGCCCCGGCGCAAGCGCGCTGTGTATGACATGATCGCGCCCAAAGGACAAACCCAATTCTGATGCGGTGAGGCAGCCGAACCAGCGCCCGCCGGGCGGTGTCCAGAGCTTGCCCTTGCCGCGGTCCGATCCGTCGCTGGCCTGCAGCAGGACCTTTGCCCTGCCACCCGCCAGCCAGTCCTTGACCTTCTCGAAGCCGGCCACCGCTTTGCCGGCTTTCCGAGCCAGCGAAAGCGTGTCGGTCACGCGCTTCGCAAGCCCCTTTTCAAGCATCTCCAGCAGTTCCGGAGGGACCGAGACTTGCGCCTTTGCCCCCCGCGAAAACAAGCCTTTAGATGCGGCCTTGTCCAAGGCCTGGCGATCCGAGACGACCCAGAAGCCGCGTCCCGGCAGCTTCTCGGCCAGATCCGGCACGACAACTGCATCAGGGCCCGCGACAAAGCGGATCAACCCAGCCTTGGGCTGGGTTTCACCCGTCACGATACAGCGACGTTCCGGTGTCTCGCGGTCCTTTGTCTGGCCCCCGCGTGTCATCAGCCTCCCGGGGCGTTACACCCCGGCCTCCTTTTCGTCGGTTTCTTTGGTCTCGGCTTCGTCAGCCGATTCCATTTCGGTCGGATCGACCCAGCCCAGCATCACGCGGGCGGTCATCACCATGGTCTGCGCTTCTTCCAGCGATACGTCGAAGGGCTCAAGAATGCCCTCGTCCTTGACGCGCTGGCCGTTCGCGGTGGTCCAGCCACCGGCAAGTTCCCAGTCGGCGCAGGTCGCGAAGTCTTCCAGCGTCTTCACGTCGTCCTTGGCCAGAGCCTCGACCATCTGGGGCGTCAGGCCCTCGAATTCGATCAGGCTGTCCTCGGCCCCAAGCGCACGGGCATTTTCCAGCGCGGCACGGTTCGCCGCTTCCAGATGCTCGCGAGCACGGGTCTGCAGTTCTGCGGCCGTGCCTTCGTCGACACCGTCGATCGAGGTCAGCTCGTCCAGTTCGATATAGGCCACCTCTTCGAGGTTGGTGAAGCCCTCGGCGACCAGAAGCTGGGCAAAGAACTCGTCCAGATCCAGCGCATCCATGAACAGCTTGGTGCGGGCGTTGAATTCGGCCTGACGACGCTTCGATTCTTCTTCTTCGGTCAGGATGTCGATATCCAGACCGGTCAGCTGCGAGGCCAGACGCACGTTCTGACCGCGACGGCCGATCGCAAGGCTTAGTTGTTCATCGGGGACGACAACTTCAATACGCGAAGCATCTTCATCGAACACAACTTTTGCAACTTCGGCCGGCTGCAGCGCGTTCACCAGGAAAGTCGCCTGATCTTCCGACCACGGAATGATGTCGATCTTTTCGCCCTGAAGCTCTCCGACGACGGCCTGAACGCGCGAACCGCGCATACCGACGCAGGCGCCGACCGGGTCGATCGAGTTGTCATAGCTGATGACCGCGATCTTTGCGCGCGAACCCGGATCACGGGCCACGGCCTTGATCTCGATCACGCCGTCATAGATCTCCGGCACTTCCATCTTGAACAGTTCGGCCATGAACTGCGGATCGGTGCGCGACAGGAAGATCTGCGGGCCACGGCTTTCGCGACGCACGTCCTTGACATAGGCGCGGATGCGGTCGTTCGGGCGGTAGCTCTCGCGGCCGATCTTTTCGTTGCGGCGCAGGATGGCTTCGCCACGGCCCACATCGACGATGATGTTGCCGTATTCCTCGCGCTTGACGACGCCGTTGATGATGGTGCCGGCGCGGTCCTTGAATTCTTCGTACTGGCGGTCACGCTCGGCTTCGCGGACCTTCTGCAGGATGACCTGCTTGGCCGATTGCGCGGCGATGCGGCCCAGTTCGACCGGCGGAACCTGGTCGATGATCTCATCGCCGACCTTGGGATTGTCCAGATAGGGGCGGGCCTGAGCAACCGTCACCTGAGCCTGATAGTTCTCGACCTCTTCATCCTCGACGACGGTCCGGACGCGGGTGAAGGTGGCGTTGCCGGTCTTGCGGTCGATATGGACGCGAATGTCCATTTCCGAGCCATAGCGCGACTTCGCAGCGCGGGCGAGGCTGTCTTCCATCGCCTGGATCACCAGATCCGGGTCGATCATCTTCTCGCGCGCGACCGCCTCGGCGGTCTGCAGAAGCTCAAGCTGGTTGGCAGAGGTAATGGCCATTCCTCACTCCTTCGCGTCGGCGTTGCTTTCGCCGGATTCTGTTTCGATCTCGTCAAAGGCGGTCTCGTCCAGATTTTCGATCTGCACGCCCGCTTCCTTCTTTTGCCGAAGCATTTCGGCGATCAACTCGTCAGTCAGCACAAGCTTGGCATCCGAAAGCCAGTCGAAATTCAGCCCGATCGTGTGGGTTTCGCCGGCTTCCTCGATATTCAACAGGACTTCTTCGCCTTCGATGCCGGCCAGCATGCCCTTGAAGCGCTTGCGGCCATCGATTGCCTGGTTGGTTTCCAACCGCACTTCGTAGCCTTCGAAGGTCTCGAAATCCTTCATCCGGGTCAGCGGCCGGTCGATGCCGGGGCTGCTGACTTCCAGATGATAGGCATCCTCCAGCGGATCCTCGACATCAAGGAAGGCGCTGACGGCGGTCGAGATATCGGCGCAGTCATCGACATTGATGCCGCCCTCGGGCCGGTCGGCCATGATCTGCAAGGTTGCGGTCTTTCCGCCCTGCAGGCGGATGCGCACCAGTTCGAAACCCAGATCCTCAATGACCGGGGTAAGCAGCTCGGCCAGACGCCGGTCGATGGCGGTCTTGGCGATAAGGTCAGTCATATCGCTATCCCAAAAACAAAAAGCGGGCCAAAGCGGCCCGCACGTCTTATCGGTGGGCAGGCTGTGGACACCTGCGCCGCTGTTGAGCGTCATATACGCACATCAACGGCGAATTGCAAGGAAAAGCGAAGCAGGCTCAGGCCGCCTCGCTGTCGCGGTTATCCTGCCAGATATGCAGGTTCAGGACGGCGGCAAAGGACAGCCAGCCCAGATAGGCCAGAAACACCATGCCGGCCAACAGGTCATGCCAAAAGGCCGCAATCGCCATCACCGCCACCACGACCCACAGCGCCGCCATGACCCCCAGGCCCCAGTCAGGCTTGCGCGCTCCGAAAAACACCGGGGTCCACAGCGTGTTAAGCGCAATCTGCGCCGACCACAGCGCCAGAACGAAACCCGTTCCCGGCAGTACCGCCAGCCGTGCGGCGGCCCAGGCGATCAGGATGTAAAGCAGGCTCCATGCCACCGGAAACACCCAACGCGGCGGGGTGAAGGGCGGCTTGACCAGTTCGTCATACCAGCTGTCGGGTTTGAAAATCAGCCCGGTCGCGGCCGCAGCCGCGCAGGCAATCAGGAAGGTCAGGAAAAGCATGCTGCACCGTCAGGCGACGCGGCCGCCCCGTTGCGCCGCATCACGCAAACCATCCATCACCCGCACAAGTTCCGTGGCGATTCGCGGCTCGCTCAGCGCATGACCCGAGGCCGGGACCATCCGCAGCTCGGCCCGGTCCCAGCCCTGCGCCAGTTCCCAGGCGGTTTGCGGCGGGCAGACCATGTCGTAGCGGCCCTGCACGATGACGGCGGGGATATGCTCGATGCGGTGACGATCGCGCAGCAACTGGCCCTCGTCCAGAAAGCAGCCATGGGCGAAGTAATGGTTCTCCAGCCGGGCAAAGGCGCGGGCGTAATCCGGCGGCGCATGGCCCGAGCTGGAAATCTCCAGCCCCGCCAGCGCGTTTTCCCACATGATCCACGGCAACGAGTAGCGAATCTCTTGGCCGCGATCGCCACCGAACAGGCGGCGGTGATAGGCCATGATCATGTCGTCGCGTTCGGATTCGGGAATGGGTCGCTGGAATTCGGCCCAGCGATCCGGGAAGAACCGCGCAACGCCACCGCCATAGAACCAGTCCAGCTCGGCCCGCCGCCCAAGGAACACCCCGCGCAGCACCAGCGCCAGTACTGCATCTGGATGGGCCTGCGCATGGGCCAGCGCCAAGGTCGCGCCCCAGCTGCCGCCGAACAGGATCACCCGACCCAGCCCCAGCCGTTGGCGGATCAGCTCGATATCGGCGACCAGATGCTGCGTTGTATTGGCCGCGACCTCGGCATGGGGGCGCGAGCGCCCGCAGCCGCGCTGGTCGAACAGCACCGCCCGATAATGCTTCGGATCAAAGAAACGCCGCATGAAGGGGCTGCAACCGCCGCCCGGACCGCCATGCAGGACGATGACGGGGACGCCTTCGGGATTGCCGCTTTGTTCCACGTGAAGGATGTGGCCATCGCCAACGTCGATCTGCCGCTGGTCGAAGGGTTCGACCATCGGGTGCAGCTTGCCCTGCGACGGATTGCCTCCGATTTGCCCTGCCAATCTGTCCATGCCCCGACTATATAACGGCCCGCAGGCGCCCGCCATACGAAGGACGGCCAGATGAACGAAAGACCGCAGACCAGCAGCATCGACCCCGCCGAGGTGGCCAAGTTCCAGGCGATGTCGCAGGAATGGTGGGACCCGCAGGGCAAGTTCAAGCCGCTGCACATGCTCAATCCGACCCGGCTGGACTATGTCACCACCCAGATTGCCGCGCAGTTCGGCCGTGACCGCGACGCGGCGTTGCCCTTCGAAGGTCTGACCGTGCTGGATATCGGCTGCGGCGGCGGCCTGATGTCGGAACCGCTGGCCCGTCTGGGAGCAACCGTCACCGGTGCCGACGCCGCGCCGGAAAACACCGCCATCGCGGCGCCGCACGCCAAAGAGCAAGGCCTGGACATCGACTACCGCGCCACCACGTCCGAGGCGCTGGCCGCCGAGGGGCACAGCTATGACATCGTCATGGCGCTGGAAATCGTCGAGCATGTCGCCGACCCGGCAGAATTCATCGCCACCTGCCGTGATCTGGTGAAGCCGGGCGGCATGCTGATCCAGTCGACGCTGAACCGGACCATGCGCAGCTTCGGCGCGGCGATTATCGGCGCGGAATGGGTGATGCGCTGGCTGCCCAAGGGCACGCATGACTGGAATCGCTTCATCACTCCGGATGAACTGTCAGCCATGACCCAGGCAACCGGCATGCAAGTGGTCGATCGCTGCGGCATGGTCTTCAACCCGCTGGGCTTCAGCTGGTCACTCTCGCATCGCGACCTGTCGGTGAACTACGCGCTCACCGCGCTTCGCGACGCCTGAGTTTCTTCGTTTCCTAAATACCCAATGCCGACCGCGCCACTGTCGCGGTCAGCGCTCTTCCGGGCGCAAGGCTTCCTCAAGCTGGCGGCGCAGCAGACGCAGCACCGGCAGGGCGGCGCGCACGCGCTCGGCCCCGATTTCGCGCACGACATCGCCGATCCGCGGCATGAAAGCCGCCAAAGCCGCATCGCGCGCCGCGCGTCCCGCCGGGCTGATGGCCACGAACTTCCGCCGCGCATCATCCCAGTCGGGTCGGATATGGATATGTCCTGCCCATTCCAGCCGCGACAGGGTGTTGGTCATCGCCCCCCGCGTCACGTGAAACGCCTCGGCCAGTTCCGCCGGGCTGCGCTCGACCCCCAGATGTGCCAGCAGGTTCAGGACCGAGAAATGCGAGATCTGCATGCCCTTGGGCAGCGATTTCCCGATCAGATCGCGCGCCAGTTGATCTGCGATGAAGACCTCGGAAAACAGGCTCGCCGCCAATGCATCGGCGGAACCCTCGGTACCGGAGGGTTGATGTTCAACGGGCTTGCCTGGCATTGCTCTCTCATGGTCCCGAGTAAACTCGGTCGTGGGTCAGGGATGGGATGCGGGAACGTGCCCCGACTACCGCCGCCGGGTCAAGGGTCACAAGCGTGACGCCGGGTTCGGTTCCTGCATCCGCCAACACCTTGCCCCAGGGATCGACAGCCATCGTATGCCCATAGCTGCGCCGGGGCGGGCGACCCGGCGACAACACGTTTTCGTGCAGACCCGCCTGCGCCGGGGCCAACACGTAGCAACCGGTCTCGATGGCGCGGGCGCGCAGCAGCACCTCCCAATGGGCGGCACCGGTGGTGACGTTGAAGGCGGCGGGCACGGTCAGCACCTGCGCGCCGGCCTTGGCCAGATCGCGGTAAAGATGCGGGAAGCGCAGGTCGTAACAGACCGTCATCCCGATCGGCCACGGACCTTCGGCCACCATCGCCGTCGCGCCGGGCCGGAACGAGGCGGATTCGCGATAGGTCTCGGTCGGTGAGACCCGCACGTCGAACATATGCAGCTTGTCATAGCGCGCGACGATCCCGCCATCCGGCGCAATCAGGAAACTGCGATTGGCAAAGCGGCTGTCCTCGGGGTCGCCGGTCTTCAGCGACAGTGACCCGATCAGCAGCCAGATGCCCAGCTCGCGCGCCTCTGCGCGCAGGGCGGCCAGCGTGGGGTCGCTGTCCTCGGTGCATAGCACGCGATCCTGCGTCTTGCGGTCGGCGTTCAGGATATTTGTGGCCTCGGGCGTCAGCACAAATCCCGCGCCGCGCCCGGTGGCCTCGCGGATCAGGGCGCGAGTGGTGATCAGGTTACGCGCCGGATCGTCCGACACGCAAAGCTGCACCAGCCCGGCCGTGACCGCAGCCAGCGTCATGCGGCCTGTCCGAGCAGCCGGTCCAGCTTGCCGTCGCGCTCCAGCGCGTGGATGTCATCGCAGCCGCCGACATGCTGGCCGTCGATGAAGATCTGCGGCACGGTCCGGCGGCCACCGGCGCGCTGGGTCATCGCGACGCGCAGGTCGGGATCGCGCGCGACATCGGTTTCCTCAAAGGGCACGCCCTTGCGGTTCAGCAGCGCCTTGGCTGCGACGCAATAGGGGCAGGTGGGGGTGGTATAGATTTCGACCTTGGCCATCATCACGACTCTCAGTGTGTTTCCGTCCCGCCTTATCTAGGTATCCTTGACCGCGCGTGCCAGAACCACGACCGAGATCGGCCCTGATCCCGCAGCGCGCAGCGTCTCGGCCGCCGCGGCCAGCGTCGCCCCCGAGGCCATCACGTCATCGACCAGCAGGATGGAACGGCCCCGGATGTCGCTGGCATGGCGGCGGGTGATGCCAAAGGCATCCTCGACATTGGCGAAGCGGTCGTCGACGCTGCCATGATCCTGCATCGGCGAATGTCGCAACCTCCGCAACCCGTGCGGCAGGTGGATGAGGTCATAGACATGGGCGACCCGGTCGGCCAGCAGCTCGGCCTGATTGTATTTCCGACCGATCAGCCGCCGGATATGGACCGGGATCGGGATGACCAGCATCTCGGGGCGGATCAGCGAGGCTGCGGCGCGCGCCACCCAATCGCCAAGGATCGGGGACAGGTCGGGCCGGTCATTATGCTTGAGCATCATCGCCAGCTTGCGCCCGGCCCCGTCATAGACCATCGCCGCGCGCGCGCGCAGCCAAGGCCGGACCATGTGCAGGCATTCGTCGCAGATCAGAAAGCCGCCCTCATCGTCCTCATCGCCCAGAAGCTCTCCGGGCAGGGGGGCACCGCAGCGCGAACAGGCGCAGCCGTTGATGAAGCTCGTATCCGACCAGCAGGTGGCGCATAGCGCGCCATCCTCGGCAACCGCTTCGCCGCAGCATAGGCATTGCGGCGGAAAGATCAGCCGCAAACCGCCTTTCATCATGCCACGAAGCCCATTATTGTGCGCCACCATGATGAATGCCCATCAAAAACCCGTCCCCCAATTGATTGACCGAGCCGCGCTTATGCGCAATCGGGCCCGTGCAGAGCGCATGGGTAGTGTCGATTTCCTGCATCGCCTTATCGCTGACGAAATCGAGGATAGACTGGCCGAAGTTAACAGGCAGTTTACCGATATTGCCGTCGTGACCGGCATGCCGGAATTCTGGCACGGCGTCTTTCCTCAGGCGAAGATCGTCGCGGACAGTCCGGATCTTGCACTGGAACCCGGCGCACATGATCTGGTGATCCATGCCATGGCGCTGCATTGGTCCGAAGATCCGGTCGGCCAGATCGTGCAATGCGCCCGTGCCCTGCGCCCCGATGGCCTGTTCATCGCCGCCTGTCCCGGCGGTCGCAGCCTGTTCGAGCTGCGCGATGCCCTGACCCGCGCCGAGGCCGAGGTCGCAGGCGGTCTGTCACCGCGCATCCTGCCCATGGGCGAGATCCGCGATCTGGGCGCGCTTCTGGGCCGGGCGGGGCTGTCCCTGCCGGTTGCGGATCAGATCAGCCAGAATGTCAGCTATCGCGGGCTGATCCATCTGGCGCATGACTTGCGCGCCATGGGCGAGGGCAATGCCCTGAATGCCCGCCTGCGCCGTCCGACGCGACGAGATGTCCTGTTGCGGGCAGCTACGCTTTATGCCGAATCCCATCCCGATCCGGTGGATCCCGAACGCATCCGTGCCACCTTCGATCTGGTCTTTCTGACCGGTTGGGCGCCCGATGCCAGCCAGCAACAGCCGCTGCGTCCGGGTTCTGCAAAGATGCCGCTTGCCGAAGCGCTAGCCCAGTTGAGGAAGACCGACGAATGAGCCTGTCCGCGACCGTTCCCGCCGATCACCCCAAGGCCGCCCCCCGCCGCATCGGCGTGCTGGTCGCCAATCTGGGCACGCCGGACGGCACGGATTACTGGTCGATGCGGCGCTATCTGAACGAGTTCCTCTCGGACAAGCGGGTGATCGACCTGCCAAGCTGGAAATGGCAGCCGATCCTGCAAGGCATCGTGCTGACCAAGCGCCCCTTCACCTCGGGGGCGAATTACAAGACGGTCTGGAACAATGAGGCCGATGAAAGCCCCTTGATGACCATCACCAAGGCTCAGGTCGCGGGCCTGCGCGAGCGGGTGCAGGAGATATGGGGCGACCGGGTGATGGTCGATTTCTGCATGCGCTACGGCAATCCTTCGACCGAGTCGGTGGTGGATCGCATGGTCAAGGCAGGCTGCGACCGCATCCTGTTCTTTCCGCTTTATCCGCAATATGCGGGCGCGACCTCGGCCACGGCGAATGACCAGTTCTTCCGTGCCCTGATGGCGCAGAAATGGCAGCCCGCCGCCCGGACCGTCTCCGCCTATTTCGACCGTCCCGACTATATCGAGGCGCTGGCCGGATCGGTCGAGAAGGCGCTGAACGGGGCCACGCCGCGCAAGCTGGTCGCCAGCTATCACGGCATGCCGAAACGCTACCTGATGCAGGGCGATCCCTATCATTGCCAGTGCCAGAAGACCTCGCGCCTGCTGCGCGAACGTCTGGGCTGGGCGCCAGAGGTGATCGACACCACCTTCCAGTCGGTCTTTGGCAAGGAGGAATGGCTGCGACCCTATACCGTCCAGCATGTCGCCGAACTGGCGAAACAGGGCATCACCGAGATCGCCGTGATCTCGCCCGCCTTCTCGGCGGACTGCATCGAGACGCTGGAGGAAATCCAGGGCGAGATCCGCGAGGCCTTCATCCATGCCGGGGGCAAGGAATTCACCTATATCCCCTGCCTGAACGCCGAGCCCGCGCATCTGGACGTGCTGACCACCATCATCGCCGAGAATCTGGGCGGCTGGACATGAAAAAGGCCCCCTCGGGGGCCTTTCGCATTCCGGGGTGATCCGCGTCAGATCAGCAGCACCTGCGTGCCGATCTTGGTCAGGTCATACATCTGCTGGATGTGTTCGTTATACAGGCCGATGCAGCCGTTCGACGACTTGCGGCCGATCTTGCGCGTGTCATGCGTGCCGTGGATGCGGTAATACTGCCAGCTCAGCCACAGCGCATGGGTGCCCAGCGGGTTGTCCGGACCGGCCGGCACGAAGTCGGGCCATTCCGGGTTGCGCTTCTTCATCTCGGGGGTGGGGGACCAGGTCGGGCCCTTGACCTTCTTGATGATCTCGGTGCGGCCGGTGCGGGTCAGGTCCGAGCTGACCGGAACCGAAGTCGGGAACAGTTTGTAGATCGTCTGGTCCTCGGACCAGAAATGCAGCGCGCGCGAGGTCAGGTCGACCAGAATCGCGCCGTTCTTCAGGTCGCTGAAATAGGGCTGCCAGTCCTGCATGCGGAAGCTGGAGATGTTGCGGCGCGAATCCTGGTTGCTGTCATATTGCACCATGCCCGCATCCGGGGTGGCGCCGCCGCCGGTGCCCTGCAGGGGCTGGCCGGTATAGGGATCGATCGACTGGGCAATGGCCGGTGCAGCAAGGCCGGCCGCCCCAAGCGCCACCGAGGTGGACAGAAACTTCCGGCGCGAGACCGGATTTTTCGGGGTGATCATGTATCGCTCCTGAATAAGTCGTGGACCGCGATTGGCGGCCGACACTGCCCGTTTTTTGTTTGAGGTGTTCCGAGGGGGAATTACGCGCAGGCGGGGGCGCTTGCAATTCAAACTCGCGTCATTGTCGCTTCCTTGCCGCAGTATGTTGCGCTCACGCAATCTTGGGTTTGAAGCCGGGCGGTGGCTTTTGTAAGGCTGGCGGCAAAATTTCTTGCGGACAGAAACAACATGCTGAAACTTTCTACCCTCGCGCTGGTCTCGGTGCTGGCACTGGCGGCCTGCCAGTCGCAGCAGCAACCCCAGCTTGGTCCCGACGGCCAGCCGATTCCCGTGGCCTATAAGATCACCCCGCGCGAAGAGGCCCAGATCCCCGGCCGCGTCGCCGGTCAGATCAACCAGCTGCGCGCCAATATCGGTGCGCCCGCCGTGGTGCAGAACCCGATGCTGGACATGGCCGCGAAAGCCCATGCCCGCGACATGGCTGCCCAGAACCGCGCCTGGCATTTCGGCTCGGACGGCTCGTCGCCGCTCGACCGCATCCGGCGTCAGGGCTACACGGGCCACCTGATCGGCGAGAATATCTCGGAAACCTACGAGAACGAGATCACCACGCTGAACGCATGGATGCAGAACCGCGACACCCGCGACGTCACCATGGACCCGCGCGCGACCGATTTCGGCATCGGCTGGTATCAGGAACCGTCGGGCAAGATCTGGTGGGTGCTGCTGACCGGCTCGAACTCGATGGCGGCACCTGTCGCTGCGGGCGGCATGACGCTGGCGCAAGCTCCGGGCCTCTGATCTGGTCCTGAAATGCGAAAGGCCCCGAGGTTTCGGGGCCTTTTTTCATGTCGGGCGGGCAGGGTCGTCAGGGATAAAGAAAGATCGGTGTGCCCGGCCGGACCATGGCGAAGATTTCTTCGATCTCCTGATCGGTGACGGCGATGCAACCGGCGGTCCAGTCGGGGCGGTTCAGCGCACGCCCTTCGGGGCCAAGCCCGTGGATCATGATGTCGCCGCCCGGACGCAGGCCCATCATCGCGGCCCGCGCCACATCCTCGGTCGAGGGATAGGAGATCCCGACCGACAGGTGATAGCGGCTGCGCGGGTTCATGCGGTCGATGAAATACGCGCCCTCGGGGGTGCGGCTGTCGCCTTCGAACATCTTGGGGCCGATGGGCTGGCCGCCAAGATTGATGGCGTAGCTTTTCAGCACGGTGCGACCGCTGATCAGATACATCTGACGCTCGCCCTTTTTCACCACGACCTGCGTGACCGGCGGACCATGGTAGGTCTTGAACTTGCTGCTGGGTGGCTGGACGCTGTCGCCCCCACAGTTCGCCAAAAGCGAAACCGCAACCACCGCGATCAATGCGCGAATTGCCCGTATCATTCACTGCCCTCTGCGTGCCTGTGCACGGTCTCGTTGGGCATTGGATAGCACGAGGGTAAATAATTCGCTAGCTTCGGCGAATTTCCGCCACCGTTTCGACATGCGGTGACCAGCGGAACTGATCGATCACGAAAAGACGGGAAATCACCAACCCGGACTCGGCGAGAATCCGCGCATCACGGGCAAAAGTCACCGGGTCGCAACTGACCCAAGCTGCTCTTTCGACGCCGGATTTCGCGATTTCGCGGGCCTGCGTCTCGGCTCCGGCGCGGGGCGGATCGATCACGATCGCGTCAAAACGCAGCTCGTCGGGCAGCAGCGGGCGGCGGGCAAGGTCGCGGATCTCATGGGTGATTCGATGCAATCCGGCAACGCGTCGAGCGGCCGCGTCCAGCGCCTGAAGCGGCGCGGACAGCCCCTCGACGGCATGGACATCGGCGGTTTCGGCCAGGGGCAACGAGAAGGTGCCGCAGCCCGCAAACAGGTCCAGAACGCGCCCGGCCCCCCGTGTGATGTCGCGGACAGCGGCCAGAAGTGCGGCCTCGCCTTCGGCTGTGGCCTGCAGGAAACTGCCCGGAGGCGGGGTGACCTGCGCCCGGCCAAAGGGGATCAGCGGCGGGCGGCGGGTGATCGACTGGTCGTCCCAGGTCAGGCGGGCCAGATCGCCTTCATCGGCCAGTGCGGCAAGGGTCTGGAACAGTTCCGGCTCCATCGGTTTGCCGCCGGTCACCGCGACATCCAGCCCGGTCAGGCTTTCGCTGACGGTCAAGGACAGCTCACCCGCGCGCGATCCGCCCGCGATGACGATCCGGCGCAGCAGCGGCAGCGCCGCCTGAATCGCCGGGCGCAGCACATGGCAATCCGCGATGTCGACGATGACCTCCGAGGCGCGGGCGTGAAAGCCCTGAAGCGCCCCCTTTTTCGTGCGCCGCCCCGATAGAACCGCCCGCCTGCGCGAGCGCGGCGGCGACACATGCACTCCGGCGATTGGCGCGGCCAACCCCTGCGCGCGCAGGGCTTCGGTCACGACACCGACTTTCCAGCCCCGCACGAACTCCTCGGAGCCATGCATCAGGGAACAGCCGCCGCAGGCCCGGTAATGCGGGCAGGCAGGGCGAACGCGGTCAGCCGAAGGCGTCACGATGCGCGGCGCGGCGATGCGGCCGGCCTCGGCCTCGCCCTCGATTACTTCGCCGGGCAGGGTCAGCGCGGCCAAGGCGCGCGCACCATCGGTGATGGCCACGCCATCGCCCTTGCGGCCCAGCCGCTCAACAGTCCAGATCGTCACTCGGCAGCCTCGGTCGTCTCGTCTTCGTCAGTTCCAAGGAACCCGCCCGACTGGCGGTTCCAGTAGCGGGCATAGGTTCCGTCTTGCGCCAGCAATTGCGCATGCGTGCCCTGTTCCACGATCTGCCCGTCCTCCAGCACGACGATGCGGTCCAGCTCGGCGATGGTCGACAGGCGGTGCGCGATGGCCAGCACGGTCTTGCCCTGCATGGCGCGGTGCAGCGCGTCCTGAACCTGTGCCTCGACCTCGCTGTCCAACGCGCTGGTGGCCTCGTCCAGCACGAGGATCGGGGAATCCTTCAGCAGCGCACGTGCCAAGGCGATGCGCTGGCGCTGCCCGCCCGACAGTTTCACGCCCCGCTCGCCCAGATGGGCGTCATAGCCGACCCGTCCGGCATGATCGCGCAGGTTCAGGATGAAGTCATGCGCCTCGGCGGCGCGGGCGGCGGCGATGATCTGCTCCTTGGTCGCATCGGGGCGGCCATACAGGATGTTGTCATAGGCCGAGCGGTTGAACATCGCAGTTTCCTGCGTGACCATCGCGATATTGCGGCGCAGGCTTTCCTGCGTGACCGCGCGCAGGTCATGTCCGTCGATGCGGACCGCGCCCTTTTCCACGTCGTAAAGCCGCAGCAGCAGCGATACCATCGTGGACTTCCCGGCCCCCGAGGCACCGACGATGCCCAGCTTTTCACCCGGTGCGATCTGCAGGTTCAGGTCATGGATGCCGCCCTCGGGGCGGCCATAGGCGAAATCGACATGGTCGAATTCGATGCGCCCCGCGACGCGACCCAGTTCGATCGCATCCGGCGCATCGGTCAGGGCATGCGGCGGGGACAGGGTCTTCATCCCGTCCTCGACCTCGCCGATCGAGCCCCAGACCCCCATCAGCGCCATGCTGACCCAGCCGGTCATCTGGGCCAGCCGCATGGCGATTGCGCCCGATGTGGCGATATCGCCGGGCGTGGCCATGCCGTTGCGCCACAGCATCATCGTGCCGCCCACCAGAATGACCGGCAGCGCGCCCGCGACGGTGATCAGCGACAGGCGGAACCATGTCGAGACCCGGCCGAAATCCAGCGCCCTTTCGCGGAACCCGGCCATCGCGCCAAGGGCGGCGCGGTCCTCATGCTCGGCATGGGCGAACAGCTTGACGGTCTTGATATTGGTGATCGTGTCGACGACCTGACCGGTGACCAGCGCTCTGGCCGAGGCCCGCCCGGCCGAGCTTTGCCGGATGCGGGGCAAAAAGTAGCGGATCAGCGCGAAGTATGAGCCCAGCCAGACCAGCAGCGCCAGTGCCCCCCAGCCATCGACCGAGACCAGAAACGCCGCCGAGCCCAGCACCGAGGCCAGCGCAAAGGCCACCACGTTGACCATCTCCGATGCGACCTCGGTCACTGCCCGCGCGGTCTGCATCTGCTTTTGCGCGATGCGCCCGGCGAAATCATTGTCAAAGAAGGTGACCGAATGGCCCATGGTCCAGCGATGCAGCCGCGACAGCACCAAGGGCATGATATTGGGGTTGATGATCACGCTGGAACTGGCGGTCGACAGCCAGCCAATGGCCGGACGGACCACCAGAAAGAACAGCACGAACCCGGCCAGCAGCCTGCCATGCTGGGACAGGAACTGCTCGGGCGAGGTCGCGACCACCGCGTCGATGACCCAGCCCAGCAGCACCGCTGTCATCACATCGGCAACGCCCCCCAGTGCCGAGGCGATGCCCGCAATGGTCAGCCCCGTCCACGCCCCGGCCAGGCACCAGCGGAAAAAGGCCAGCAAGGTGCGCGGCGGTGGCCCGTCCGCCGGGCGGAAGGCGTCGATCATGCGGGCGAAGCGGTCATGCATCATTCAGTCACTCTTGCGCTGCCGGTCCTGGCCAAGGGCCAAGGCAAGCAGCTCGTGTTTCGAAAGCGAGAAGCCGCTGTCGATAAAGGCAGTCTCGGCCTGCCGCAATGCCGCGCCGATGGCGGGACCGGACAGTTCGGGCATCAGGTGGCGGGCCGCGATGGGCAGCTGCGCATCGGCGGCATGGGCAATCTGTTGCTGCCAATCGGGCGCGGGCGGCGTGCCGCGCGCAGTGGCGATCAGCGCGGCACTGCGCGCGATATGGGGGCCGAAGCGATAGGCGGCGGCAGGCAGCGGCAGGGTCAGGGCGGTGGCGATCTGGTCCTGCAAGCGGGTCTCGTCGCGGGACAGGCGCAGGGCCTGTGCGGCGTTATCGGCACCCAGAAGCGCCAGCCGGACCGGCCATTCCGCGGGCAGTCCCAACGTGGCTTCGGCCGCGATCAGCGCGGACAGGTCGTGGGTGTCGGCACCGGGCAGGATGTGGGCAAGGACACCGGCTCGGGCCATCAGTGCCACGGCTTCGGTCGGGTCGGGGGCGGCCAGCAGCTTGCGCGTCTCGGCCCCGATCCGCTCATGCGAGATTCCGCCAAGCCCCGAGGCCAGTTCGGCGCAGGCGGCCAGCGCTTCCGGATCGGCGGCGCCCTTGGCGCCATACCATGCGTGGAAGCGGAAAAAGCGCAGGATGCGCAGGTAATCCTCGGTGATGCGGGCGCGGGGTTCGCCGACAAAGCGCAGACGTCGCGCCGCCAGATCGCTCAACCCGCCGACCGGATCGATCACCTCGCCCGAGGCATCGGCGTAAAGCGCGTTCATGGTGAAATCGCGGCGATGCGCGTCTTCCTCGATCCGGTCCGAGAAGGCCACGACAGCGCGGCGGCCATCGGTTTCCACATCGCGGCGGAAGGTGGTGACCTCATAGCCATGACCATCGGCGACCACGGTGATGGTGCCATGCTCGATCCCGGTCGGCACGGCGCGCAGACCTGCTGCTTCGGTCAGGGTGACGGTCTGTTCGGGCAGGGACGAGGTGGCGATGTCGATATCGGAAACAGGCTCGCCCAGCAGGGCGTTCCTGACCGCGCCGCCGACGATCAGCGCCTGATGACCCGCACCGGTCAGCGCGGCCAGCACGCGATGCAGTCCGGAATCGTCAAGGAAAGGTGCGGAAATCCGGGTCATTGCGCCAGCCGCAGCGCCAGCGCATGCAGCACCCGCGCCGTCGCCCCCCAGATGTAATAAGGACCCCAGGGCGCCACGTAATAGGAACGCCAGCCGCCCAGCCAGCGGCGACGCTCGATGCGGTAGCTGGCCGGGTCCGCGATATGGGCGAAGGGGACGGCAAAGACCTCATCGACCTCGCCGGACTCGGGGATCGGGGTGAAATCGCCACGGATCAGGCCGATGACCGGGGTCATGGCAAAATTGGTGACGGTGCGATGGGCGGGCAGCACGCCAAGGACTTCCACCTGCGAGGGTGGCAGGCCGATTTCCTCATGCGCCTCGCGCAGCGCCGCTCCGACCGGGCCGTCATCGCCCGGCTCGACCTTGCCGCCGGGCAGGGCGATCTGGCCGGGATGGTGGCGCAGCCCGCTGGCCCGCTTGGTCAGGACCAGCCGCCCCTGCCGGTCGAATGCGGCAAGCACGCCCGCCGGGCGCGGCTCGGTCGCGGCCAGGGGCAGGCTGTCCAGATCATGATCCGAGGAAGGCCCCGCCGGAACCGACAGAGCCTTGATCAGCCTTTCGCGCAGCAGGGATTGCGGCGCGGTCAGCATGTCATTGCGCCGCCTGATCGGCGCGGGGCAGCGGCTTGCCATGCTCGTCCAGCGTCGCCTCAAAGCCAAGGCTGCGCGGGTCGAACTCGTAATGCGCGCCGCAGAACTGGCAATCGGCGGTGACGATGCCGTCTTCGGTGGTCATGTGGCCGATATCCTTGGCCGAATAGATCGACAGCGTGCCGCGCACCCGGTCCGGGTTGCACGAGCAGCCGAAATGCAGGCCCTGACGCTCGAACGCGGTCGGCTGTTCCTCGTGGAACAGGCGGAACAGCAGGTTGGGCAGCGGTAGGCCGGGATCGACCAGTTCCATCGCCTCGACCGTGGCCAGCAGTATGTTGGCGCGGTTCCAGTCCTCGGATTGCGCGCCTTGCAGGATGTCGGCCGATTCCAGTTCCTCGCCATTCTCGGCGATGGCGCGGGGCTGGGCGGGCAGGGTCTGCAGCATGATGCCACCCGCGCGCCAGTGATCCTCGGCCTGACCGGCCAGACGCGAGCGACCCACGGTCACCTCGAACTTGGTCGGCAGCTGCTCGGACTGCTCGAAATAGGCCTGCGCGCAATGCGACAGCGAACCACCGGCCAGCGGCGTCAGGCCCTGATAGGGGGTGTTCCCCTCGCCCTGATCGATCAGCACGGCGAAATAGCCCTCGCCGATCTGCTCGAAGGCGGGGCGGTCGTTGCTGAGGCGCGCCGCGTCAAAGCTGGCCCAGGCGCGGATGCGGGCGGGGCCGCCCTCGGTCTCGGGGGCGTAGTAATCGGTGGCGATGGTGCGGATCGCGCCATTGCCGCGCACTTGCAGCGACAGCTTCCAGCGCAGCTTGATGGTCGGGCCGATCAGCGCGGTCAGCGTGACCAGTTCCGCGACCATGGCGCTGACGGCCAGCGGGTAGTCGTGACGCGACAGGATATGCTCAAGCAGCGGACCGACCCGAGTGACGCGTCCACGTACGCCCGAGAGTTCAAGCTGAAAGGGCAACACGCTGTCGTCCCAGGAAAGATCCTTCGTTTGAGCCATGATATGTCCTTCGGAATGAGGGGCGCGACCCGGCCTTCTGGCGGCGCGCGTTGCCCCCAATATAGAGCTTGGACCGAAAAGCCCAAGGGGGGGCGCTCAGACCTGCGGCAGGAATGAGCCCTTCATGTCGCGGATATGGTCATGCACCCGCATCCCGGCAGGCGAAAGCTGGGTGTCCTCGCGCTTGAGCAGGAACCAACTGCGCTGGATCGGCAGCCCGATCGCCCGGACGGAAACCAGCCGCCCCGAACGCAATTCCTCGGTCACCGTATGCAGGCTGATCAGCGCGATCCCAAGCCCCGCGATCACCGCCTGCTTGATGGTTTCGTTGGTGCCCATCTCAACCATGCGCCAGGGCGTGCCGTCGCCGATCCGGTCCAGAAACCGCGTCATCAGGATGCGCGTCCCCGAACCGCGTTCCCGCGCCAGAAAGGTTTCCCCCAGCAGGTCCTGCGGCAAGGCGGGATCGGCATCGGCCAGCGGATGGTCGGGGGCGGCGACGATGACATGGGGATGGGGGCCAACGGGTTCTGCCACGACGGCGGGGCTGCGCGGCGGACGCCCCATGATCGCCAGATCGACGGCCCTTGCGCCCAGCCATTGGATCACCGCCTCGCGGTTGCCGATGCGCAGGGTCACCTCGACATCGGGCAGGGCGCGGCGCAGCACGGCCACCAGATGCGGCGCGAAGTATTTCCCGGTCGAGACCACGCCCAGCGACACTGCCCCGGTATGACCGCTTTGCAGGGCCGCGACCCGGCGCGCGCAGGTTTCCAGCGCGACCGCGATCTGGGCCTCGGCCTCCAGCATGGCGCGACCCTCCTCCGTTGGTCGGAAGGCGCCGTGTTCCGCCCGGATGACAAGGGGGGCGGACATCAGGTCCTCCAGCGCGCGCAACTGGCCATGAATCGCGGGCGGGCTCAGACCAAGGTCGGTTGCCGCCCCGGTCAGCGAACCGCTGTCGATGACCGCGCGCAGGGCGCGCAGCTGGCGCAGGGTGACGGCATCGATGCGCGACATTCGGAATTCCTGAAAGATGGTTTCAGTTTATTAAATGTTCCTGAATGTAAGCCCGTGTCAACAAAGAGGTGGGAACCAGCCACGGGAGGGGCCGATGACCGCCACCAGCATCGACACCGCGCTGATTCCGGGCGAATTCCGCCCGCTGATGCAGGCCATCTCGGAAGCTGCGGTCAAGCTTTCGGAACTGATCCGGCAGGGCGGCGATCTGGCCCGCCCGGTCGGCACGAATTCGGACGGCGATGGCCAGAAGGCGCTGGACGTGATGGCGGACGATCTGTTCCGCACCACGCTGGGCCGGGCCGGGCTGCGCTGGTTCGCATCCGAGGAACAGGACAGCGCCATCGAGATGAACCCCTCGGGTCGGATGGCCATCGCCATCGATCCGCTGGATGGATCGTCGAACATCGACACCAATGTCTCGATCGGGACGATCTTTTCGGTCTATCCGGCCGAAGCCACGGCCGAGGCCAGCTTCCTGCGCCCGATGCGCGAACAGATCGCGGCAGGCTACATCATCTATGGCCCGCGCTGCGCGATGATGGTCAGCTTTGGCGACGGGTTGCAGCATTACGCGCTGGACCCCCGCTCGGGCCAGTTCCGCCCGGTCGCGGCACGGATGGAGATCCCCGAGGCTGCGTCGGAATTTGCCATCAACGCCTCGAACTACCGGCATTGGGCGCGGCCGATCCGGGCCTATATCGACGATTGTCTGGCCGGGACCGACGGCCCCTGCGAGACGAATTTCAACATGCGCTGGATCGCCTCTCTGGTGGCCGAGGCGCATCGCATCCTGATCCGTGGCGGCGTGTTCCTGTATCCGTCCGACGCCCGCAAGGGCTATGAGCGCGGGCGTCTGCGGATGCTGTATGAATGCGGGCCCATCGCCTTCCTTGTCGAACAGGCGGGCGGCAAGGCCACCGACGGCTGCGAGCCAATCTTGGACCAACGGGTCGAAACGCTGCACCAGCGCACGCCCATTGTCTTTGGCTCGACCGACAAGGTTGCCCGCATCGCCGCCTATCACGACCTGCCCGAATCCGAGGTCTCGGCCCTGTTCGGTCATCGCGGCCTTTTCCGTGCCTGAGGGGGGACAAGAATGAGCAAGAAACACCCGATCATCTCGGTCACCGGCTCGTCCGGCGCGGGGACGACCACGATCAAGAACACCTTCGACCAGATCTTTCGCCGCGAAGGGATCAAGGCCGTCTCGATCGAGGGCGATGCTTTCCACCGCTTCGACCGAGCCGCGATGAAGGCCGAACTGACCCGGCGCACCGAGGCGGGCGACCACACTTTCAGCCATTTCAGCATCGACGCGAATGAGCTGGAGACGCTGGAAGGGGTCTTTCGCAGCTATGCCGAGACCGGCACCGGCCGCACCCGTCATTACATCCATGACGACCGCGAGGCCGCGGTCCGCGGTACGCCGCCCGGCACCTTCACTGAATGGGCGGAATTCGCGCCGGATTCGGACCTGCTGTTCTACGAAGGGCTGCATGGCGCGGTGAAATCCGACGGCATCGACATTGCGGGGCTGGCCGATCTGAAGATCGGGGTCGTTCCGGTCATCAATCTGGAATGGATCCAAAAGATCCACCGCGACAAGGCCAGCCGGGGCTATTCGACGGAAGCCGTCACCGATGTGATCCTGCGCCGGATGCACGCCTATGTGCATGTCATCTGTCCGCAGTTCACCCATACCGACATCAATTTCCAGCGCGTGCCGGTGGTCGATACCTCGAACCCGTTCATCGCGCGCTGGATACCGACGCATGACGAAAGCCTTGTCGTCATCCGCTTCCGCAATCCGCGTGGGATCGATTTCCCCTACCTGACCTCGATGATGCAGGGGTCATGGATGAGCCGTGCGAATTCCATCGTCATTCCGGGGCCGAAGCTCGACCTCGCCATGCAGCTGATCCTGACGCCGATGATCCTGCGGATGATCAGCGAATCCAAACGCGCCTGAAAGGAGCGAAGCGATGAACCAGATGGCAAGCGTTCACCCCGATCTTGAGGCCCAGATGGCCACCGCCATCCGCGTGCTGGCGATGGATGCGGTCGAGGCCGCGAAATCCGGCCATCCCGGCGCGCCGATGGGCATGGCCGATGTCGCGGCGGTGCTGTTCAACCGCTTCATCACCATCGACCCGTCCGACGACAAATGGCCCGACCGCGACCGCTTCGTGATGTCGGCGGGGCATGGCTCGATGCTGGTCTACGCGATCCATCACATGCTGGGTTACGACGATATGCCGATGGAGCAACTGCGCGCCTTCCGCCAGCTTGGCTCGCGCACGGCGGGGCACCCGGAATATGGCCATGCCAAGGGGATCGAGACCACCACCGGTCCCCTTGGTCAGGGCATCAGCACCGCTGTGGGCATGGCCCTGGCCGAGCGGATGATGAATGCGCGTTTCGGCGACGGGTTGGTCGATCACTGGACCTATGTCATCTGCGGCGATGGCTGCCTGATGGAAGGGATCAGTCACGAGGCCATCGACTTTGCGGGTCATCAGCGCCTTGGCCGCTTGATCGTGCTGTGGGACGACAACCGCATCACCATCGATGGCGGCACCGAGCTTTCCACCTCGACCGACCAGAGGGCGCGGTTCGCGGCCTCTGGTTGGCATGTGCAGGCGGTGGACGGCCATGACCGCGAGGCCGTCGCCCGCGCCATTCAGGCCGCGCGCGAGGACGAGCGCCCCTCGATGATAGCCTGCCGCACGGTGATCGGCTTTGGCGCGCCGAACAAGCAGGGCAGCCATGACGTGCATGGCGCGCCGCTGGGTGCGGCCGAAATCGCCGCTGCCCGCGCAGTCTTAGGCTGGACACATGAACCCTTCGTGCTGCCGGAAACTCTCCTCGACTCCTGGCGCACTGTCTCCGCGCGAGGGGCGGCGGCGCGGGCGGCATGGCAGGAACGGCTGACCCGATCCCCCCTGACAGCCGAGTTTTCTGCCATGCTGGCCGCGCCCGATGCCACTGCATTGCGCCAAGCGATTGCGGGTCATGTAGCCAAGCTGGCCGCCGACCGGCCCAAGGTTGCCACCCGCAAATCCAGCGAAATGGCGCTGGAGGTGGTCAACGCGACCCTGCCGAATACGGTCGGTGGCTCGGCTGACCTGACCGGCTCGAACAACACCCGGACCAAGGGGATGACAGCGGTGACCGCTGCTGACCGTTCAGGCCGCTACATCCATTACGGCATCCGCGAGCATGGCATGGCGGCGGTGATGAACGGCATCGCGCTGCATGGCGGGCTGATCCCCTATGGCGGCACATTCCTTGCCTTCAGCGACTATTCCCGGCCGGCGATCCGGCTGGGGGCGCTGATGCGGGTGCCGGTCATCCATGTCATGACCCATGACAGCATCGGTCTGGGTGAGGATGGCCCGACCCACCAGCCGGTCGAACAGGTCGCGGCGCTTCGCGCCATCCCGAACCTGCAGGTCTTCCGTCCTGCCGATGCGATCGAGACCGCCGAGGCGTGGGAAATCGCCCTGACCGCGCCCAGCACGCCCTCGGTCCTGTGCCTGTCGCGGCAGAACCTGCCCACGGTCAGGGATGCCGCGTCGAAAAACCTGACCCGGCAAGGGGCCTATACCCTGCGTGAGACAGACGGCCCACGCGACGTGACCCTGATCGCGACGGGTTCCGAGGTCGAGATTGCCCTTGCCGCCGCCGATCTGCTGGCCGCGCAGGGGGTGCAGGCTGCCGTGGTCTCGGCCCCCTCGTTTGAGCTGTTCGCTGCCCGGCCCGCCTCCGAACGCGAGGCAGTTCTGGGCCAAGCCCCCCGCATCGGCATCGAGGCGCTGATCCGGCAGGGCTGGGACGGTCTGTTCCTGCGCCCCGGCGACGGCTTCATCGGCATGACCGGCTTTGGCGCCTCGGCGCCTGCCCCCGAACTTTACCGCCATTTCGGCATCACCGCCGATGCGGCTTGCGAACTTGCCAATCAACTGATCCGGGGAGGAAAGTGATGGCCCTTATCACGCTGAGACAGCTTCTGGACCACGCAGCCGAGCATGGCTACGGCGTGCCCGCCTTCAACATCAACAATATGGAACAGGGCCTCGCCATCGTGAAGGCGGCGGCGGAAACCGATGCGCCGGTCATCCTGCAGGCCAGCCGCGGCGCGCGGTCCTATGCTGGCGATATCATGCTGCGTCGCATGGTCGAGGCCTTGGCCGAGATGAACCCCGCCATCCCGATCTGCCTGCATCAGGATCATGGCAATAACCTCGCGACCTGCATGTCCGCGATCCGGCACGGCTTCACCAGCGTCATGATGGACGGTTCGCTGCTGGAGGACATGAAGACCCCCGCGGATTACGACTACAATGTCGCGGTGACGGCGAAGGTCGCGGAAGCCGCCCATGCCGTCGGTGCCAGCGTTGAGGGCGAGTTGGGTGTGCTGGGCTCTCTGGAAACCGGCGAGGCCGCTGCCGAGGACGGCTCGGGCGCGGAAGGAAAGCTGGATCACAGCCAGCTTCTGACCGACCCCGATCAGGCGGTGGATTTCGTGTTGCGGACCGGCTGCGACGCTTTGGCCATTGCCTGCGGCACCAGCCACGGCGCCTATAAGTTCACCCGCAAGCCCGATGGCGACATTCTGGCCATGCATGTGATCGAGGCGATCCATCAGCGCCTGCCCGGAACGCATCTGGTCATGCACGGGTCCAGCAGCGTGCCGCAATATCTGCAGGATCTGATCAACCAATCCGGCGGCGTGATGCCTCAGACCTATGGCGTCCCGGTCGAGGAGATCGAGCGCGGCATCCGCCACGGCGTGCGCAAGGTGAATATCGACACCGATTGCCGGATGGCGATGACCGGGCATTTCCGCAAGGTCGCCCGCGACCGCCCCGATGAGTTCGACCCCCGCAAATTCATGATCCCGGCGATGAACGAATTGACCGCTTTGTGCCGCGACCGGTTCGAGCGTTTCGGGACGGCGGGCATGGCCCACAAGATCAAGGTCATCGCGATGGACGAGATGGCCAAACGCTACGCGTCGGGGGCGTTGGACCCGGCCATCACCGGTTCCAAAGCCGCTTGAAACAGGGAGGAGTTGCGATGAACGAGATGTCCAAGACCGAGATCACCGACGCCAAGAAACGCTATGCGGCGGGGGTGCTGAAATACGCCCAGATGGGCTATTGGGACGGCGATTACGAGCCCAAGGAGACCGATATCCTTGCCTTGTTTCGCATCACCCCGCAGGAGGGCGTGGACCCCATCGAGGCGGCAGCTGCCGTTGCTGGTGAAAGCTCGACTGCGACCTGGACGGTGGTCTGGACCGATCGGCTGACCGCCTGCGACCAGTATCGCGCCAAGGCCTATAAGGTCGAGCCGGTTCCCGGCACGCCGGGGCAGTTTTTCTGCTATGTCGCCTATGACCTGATCCTGTTCGAGGAAGGCTCGATTGCGAACGTGACGGCCTCGATCATCGGGAACGTGTTCAGCTTCAAGCCGCTGAAGGCCGCCCGGCTTGAGGATATGCGCTTCCCCGTTGCCTATATGAAGACCTTCGCCGGTCCGCCCACCGGCATCGTGGTCGAGCGCGAGCGGCTGGACAAGTTCGGCCGTCCGTTGCTGGGGGCGACGACCAAGCCCAAGCTGGGCCTGTCGGGCAAGAACTATGGCCGCGTCGTCTATGAGGGGCTGAAGGGTGGTCTCGACTTCATGAAGGATGACGAGAACATCAACTCGCAGCCCTTCATGCATTGGCGCGACCGCTTCCTTTACTGCATGGAGGCGGTGAACAAGGCTTCTGCGCAGACCGGCGAGATCAAGGGCCATTACCTGAACGTCACCGCCGGCACGATGGAGGAGATGTATCGCCGCGCGGAATTCGCCAAGGAACTCGGCTCGGTCATCATCATGGTCGATCTGATCATCGGCTGGACGGCGACGCAGTCGATATCAAACTGGGCGCGGCAGAATGACATGATCCTGCACATGCACCGGGCCGGGCATGGCACCTATACCCGCCAGAAGAACCACGGCATCAGCTTCCGCGTGATCGCGAAATGGCTGCGCATGGCCGGGGTCGACCACCTGCATTGCGGCACTGCCGTCGGCAAGCTGGAAGGCGATCCGATGACCGTGCAGGGTTACTACAACGTCTGCCGCGAGACCCGGAACGAGGTCGACCTGCCGCGCGGGATCTTCTTCGAACAGGATTGGGCGAACCTGAAAAAGACCCTGCCGGTCGCCTCGGGTGGCATCCATGCCGGGCAGATGCACCAGTTGATCGACCTGTTCGGTGACGACGTGGTCTTGCAATTCGGCGGCGGCACCATCGGGCATCCGATGGGCATTCAGGCTGGCGCAACCGCCAACCGCGTGGCGCTGGAGGCGATGGTTCTGGCCCGCAACGAGGGCGTCGATATCAAGAACGAGGGCCCGGAAGTGCTGCGCAAGGCTGCCAAGTGGTGCAAGCCGCTGGAGGCTGCCTTGGATACCTGGGGCAACATCACCTTCAACTACACGCCCACCGACACCTCGGATTACGTTCCGACCGCATCCGTCAGCTGAGAAGGAGAGAAAGATGCGTATCACTCAGGGCTGCTTTTCCTTTCTGCCCGATCTGACCGACGAGCAGATCCGCGATCAGGTCGAATATATCCTGTCTCGTGAATGGGCGGTCGGGATCGAGTTCACCGACGAGCCTCATCCCCGCAACACCTATTGGGAGATGTGGGGCCATCCGATGTTCGACCTGAAAGACGCAAAGGGCGCGATGATGGAGTTGGACGATTGCCGCAAAGCGCATGGCGACGCCTATATCCGCATCAACGCCTTTGACAGCACCCGTGGCTGGGAGACGGTGATGATGTCCTTTATCGTCAACCGCCCGACACGCGAGCCGAGTTTCCGCAGCTGGCGGCAAGAGGTCGATGGGCGCAGCATCCGCTACACGCATGAGATGGTTGGATGACGTCAAGGGCGGGGGGCTGTCTGCCCCCCGCACCCCCCGAGGGTATTTTCGAAACGGAGAAGGGTTGGGTCATGGACGACGCGGCGCCGGTGATGGTCGATCTGAAGGCGGAGTATGAAAGCTCGGGCGTGCGCGAGATTTTGGATGAGCTGGACCGCGAGCTGATCGGTCTGGCTCCGGTCAAGGAACGCATCCGCGAGACTGCCGCTTTGCTGCTGGTCGACCGGGCGCGGCGGCAGATGGGTCTGGCGCATGAGACGCCGACCTTGCACATGTCCTTCACCGGCAATCCCGGCACCGGAAAAACCACGGTTGCGCTGAAGATGGCGGGGTTGCTGCATCGCCTGGGCTATGTCCGCAAGGGGCATCTGGTCAGCGTGACCCGTGACGATCTGGTCGGGCAATATATCGGCCATACCGCTCCCAAGACCAAGGAAGTGCTGAAGAAGGCGATGGGCGGTGTCCTGTTCATCGACGAGGCCTATTACCTTTATAAGCCCGACAATGAGCGCGATTACGGGCAGGAGGCGATCGAGATCCTGCTGCAAGTGATGGAGAACAATCGCGACGATCTGGTGGTGATCATGGCCGGTTATGCCGACCGGATGGACCGCTTCTTTGCCGCCAATCCGGGGTTTCGCTCGCGCATTGCCCATCACATCGAATTCCCCGATTACAGCGATGAGGAGTTGGAGCGGATCTCGGCCGCGATGCTGGCGGGGCAGGGCTATGTCATGGATGCGGGCGGGCGGGCCGCGATGGCCGAATATGTCCGCCTGCGCCGCGAGCAGCCGCATTTCGCCAATGCGCGCAGCATCCGCAATGCCTTGGACCGGGCGCGGTTACGTCAGGCAAATCGGCTGTTTTCCGGCGCGGGCGTGGTTGACGCGAAAACGCTTTCCACGATAACGGAGGCCGATATTCGTGCGAGCCGCGTCTTTTCCGGCGGGCTCGACATTGACGGCAGCCGCAGGAAGGATTTGCCATGAGCTTCGACCGCAGCATCAAGATCGCCCCCTCGATCCTTTCGGCTGATTTCGCGAATTTCGGGCAGGAAATCCGCGCAGTCGAAGATCAAGGCGCAGATTGGGTCCATGTCGACGTGATGGACGGGCATTTCGTGCCGAACATCACCTTTGGTCCCGCGACCTGCAAGGCGATCCGCCCGCATATCCGGGGCGTGATGGATGTCCACCTGATGATCTCGCCGGTCGATGCCTATATCGACGCTTTCGCGCAATCGGGCGCTGATTTCATCACCGCCCATCTTGAGGCCGGGCCGCATATCCACCGCACTTTGCAGGCGATCCGGGCGACCGGGGCCAAGGCCGGTCTGGCGCTGAATCCCGGCACGCCGGTCGAGGCGGCCAAGGGTCTGCTGGATGATGTCGATCTGGTCTGCATCATGACGGTGAACCCCGGCTTTGGCGGGCAGAAATTCATCCACAGCCAGATCGAGAAGGTCCGCGCCTTGCGTGCCATGATCGGCGACCGTCCCGTCCATATCGAGATCGACGGCGGCGTCGATCCGACCACCGCACCCCTGGTCGCCGAGGCCGGTGCCGATGTGCTGGTCGCAGGTTCCGCCGTGTTCAAGGGCGGCTCGGTGTCGAACAGCACCCCCTACGGCGATAACATCCGCGCCATCCGGGCTGCCGCCGAGGCCGCCTTGCGTTGATCCTGCGGGGACGGGGGTCTAGGATTCCCCTGTTCCAACCGGAGGGCGTGGCCCTGACTGTTCACGAGGGAAACCGGCTTTGATCTGGCGCGGCGCGACAGCCCTTGCGGGTTCCGCCCTGCGCCTTGCTGCGCCGTTTTCGGGGCCGGATCTGCATGAACGTCTGGCTTTGACCGGCCCCGAGGTGATTCCGGGCGGGATCTGGCTGCATGCCGCCAGCGTCGGAGAGCTGAACTCAGCGCAGGTGCTGATCGAGTCGCTGGCGGGCGAACTGCCGCTGACCGTCACCACCAACAGCCGCACCGGCCGGGCCTTGGCGCGCAAGCTGGGCTATGGCGCCGTGCTGGCCCCGCTTGACGTGCCGCAGGTGCTGGAGCGGTTTTTGCATCGGGTCGAGCCCTCGGTTCTGGTCACCGTCGAGAATGAGCTTTGGCCCAACCGTTCGGCGCAGGCCGATGCGCGGGGCGTGGCGCAGGTCGTGGTGGGGGCGCGGATCTCGGCCCGCTCTGCGGCGCGTTGGGCTAAGGTGCCGGGACTGATCCATCCTATGCTGGCGCGACTGTCGGCGCTGTCGGCGCAGGATGCGGGCAGCGAGGAACGGCTGCTGCAACTGGGCCTGCAGCCGCAGGCGGTCTGCGCGCGATTGAACCTGAAGCTGCTGGGTCCGGCGCGGGTTCAGCCGGGACCGGACGGACCGGGGCGGGCGCTGACGGTGCTGGCGGCCTCGACCCATGAGGGCGAGGATGAACTGGTTGTCGACGCCTATCTGGCGGCGCGGCAGGCGGTGCCGGCGTTGCGCCTGATCCTTGCCCCGCGCCATCCCGAGCGCGGCGATGCGGTAGCCGCGATCCTCAAGCAGCGCGGGCTGGATTTCGTGCGGCGCAGCCAAGGCGGCGGTCCCGAAGCAGCGGTCCTGCTGGCCGATACGCTGGGCGAGATGGCTGATTGGTATAGAAGCGCCGGGATCTGCATCACCTGCGGTTCCTATTCCGACCGGGGTGGCCATACACCGTGGGAGCCCGCGGCATGGCGCTGCGCCATTCTGCACGGTCCCGATGTCGCGAACCATGCTGCCGATTACGCCGATCTGGACGCGGCGGGGGCGGCGATGGCTGCCTCCGGACCGGATCTGGCTCAGGCGCTGACCCGGCTTGCCCGCGATCCTGAAACACAGCGCCGCATGGGCAAGCTGGCGCGGGATCAATTGCTTGCGCGGGCCGGTGATCCCGCGCCATTGCTGCGACGGATCATGGATCTGGCGCGCGGCAGGCTTGCATAACCCCGCCCCACACCTGATATCTGTCGGGAAAGGAGCCGACCATGATCCGCTATGACCTGCGCTGCGAAAAAGGCCATCAATTCGATGGTTGGTTCCGCTCGTCCGAGGGGTTTGAGACCCTGAAGAAGGCGGGTCAGGTCGCCTGCACGCATTGTGGTTCGGTCACGGTCGAAAAGGCGCTGATGGCGCCGGGGATCGCGGTATCCGAGGTGAAATCCGACCTGCACAGCCCTCGCAACCCGCAGGAGGCCGCGCTGGACAAGCTGCGCCGCCAGGTCGAGGAAAGCTCGGATTATGTCGGCATGTCCTTTGCCGCCGAGGCCCGCGCCATGCATGAGGGCACCGCCCCGGAACGCGCGATCCATGGCGAGGCCAAGCTTGAGGATGCCCGCAAGCTGCTTGAGGACGGGATACCGGTCGCTCCGCTACCCTTCCGCACGCGCCACGGTGCCAACTGAACGGGCATATCATCGCAAATTGACGTGAGCGCGGCCGCCCTTGCCTGTCGGACAGGGGCGCCAGCACATAATTTGCCTGCATTCCCCAGTTGCAGGAGTGCCGATGCCGACACCACAATCCGAACCGCTGCCGCTTGGCGACACGATACAACGCTATGGGCTCGTCAGCCGCATCCTGCATTGGAGCATGGCGGCACTGCTTTTGTGGCAGTTTCTGGGCATGGGGCTGAAGCTGACGCTGGGGCGCACGCCCTTGGTGTCGTTCTTTACCGGGTCGCACCAGATGGTCGGGACGGTGCTTTTCGTGCTGATCCTGGCGCGCGTGCTCTGGGCCATGGGCAATCGCCGTCATCGGCCTGCGCATGGCGATGGCCTGCTGGGGCTGGCGGCGCGCGCAGGGCATATGGCGCTGTATCTGGTGATGCTGATCGTCCCTGCGGCAGCGATCCTGCGGGCCTATGGCTCGGAGCGGGTCTTTGCGCCTTTCGGGTTCCAGATATTTCCCGCGCAGCAGCCCGAAATCGGCTGGATGGTGGGGATCGGCGACGCGCTGCATGGCGAACTGGGCTGGCTGATGCTGGCGCTGATCGCGGGGCATGTCGTCATGGTCGGCCTGCACCAGGCCATGTGGCGCGATGGCACGCTTCAGCGCATGGCGGGCCGTCCGCGGGGTTGAAGACGTATTTTTCGTTGATCGCCAACGGTTGCGATGTCACCATTCGGTCATGATGAATGCAGCCTTTGGGATGTCCCAGCCGCAAGATCGCGTGGCCTTTGACCGGGCCGAGCTTGGCATGATCCTGTCCGTCTATGGCCGGATGGTCGCTGCGGGCGAATGGCGCGACTATGCCATGTCCTTCCTACGCGAGGTCGCGGTGTTTTCGGTCTTTCGCCGCGCCGCCGAACATCCGCTGTACCGTATCGAAAAGCGCCCCAAGATGCGGGCGGCGCAGGGGCAATATGCGGTGATCGCCATGGACGGGCGTATTCTGAAACGCGGGCATGACCTGGCCAATGTCCTGCGCGTGCTGGAAAAGAAACTGATCCGTCCGGTCGAGTAAGCCGCTATTCCGGCTTGATCTTGACCGCCGTGCCGCGGGCGAATGAATCCAGCCGCCCCTTGGCCGCATCCTGCGTGTTCACGATGCCCGCCACCATCGCCTCGGCATAGGCGGCGTCGAAACCGGACATGTTCTGCATGTGGGAAATGGCCGAGCAGACCGCGAAGTTCGACAAAGGCGTGTTTTGCGCCGCCAATCGGGCCAGCTCATAGGCCTTGGCCTCGCTGTCCGGCACCCGGTATTGCGCAAGGCCGACGCTGACCGCCTCATCCCCAGAGTAAAGGCGTCCGGTCAGCATCATGTCGACCATGCGGGCGCGGCCGATCAGGGCGGGCACGCGGATCGTCGCGCCGCCGCCGGTGAACAGGCCGCGCTGGCCTTCGGGCAGGCCGAAATAGGTCGTCTCATCCATGACGCGGATATGCACGGATGACGCCAGTTCCAGCCCGCCGCCGACGACCGCGCCTTTCAGCGCTGCGATGACCGGCAGACCGGCATATTCGATCTTGTTGAAGGCTTCGTGCCAGCGCAGGCAGATGCGCATGAATTCGGCGGGGCTGCGTTGCTCGCGCCCGTGTTCGACCAGATCCAGTCCGGCGCAGAAATGCGGGCCTGCGGCCTTCAGAACTACGGCGCGCGCCCCGGATGAGGGCAGGGCGGTGAAGACGCCGATCAGCTCCTCGATTGTCTGGGCGTCCAGCGCATTGCGCTTGGCCGGGCGGTTCAGGGTCAGCGTGGCGATGCCCTCGTCGTCGATGTCGAAGAGCAGGTTCTCAAGCCGCAATTCCGAGATGCCCAGCATGGTCTAGCCTTTCGTGATCCAGTGAATGACGGCGGGAAGCGTGGCGATGCTGGCCGCGGTGGAAATCAGGATGGCGGTCGAGACGCGATGCGCGGCCACCCCGAAATATTGCGCCAGTATATAGACATTGCCCGCGACCGGCAGGCTGGCGGCGGTGATCATCACCCCTGCCGAGAAGGGTTCGACATCAAAGATCAGCAGCGCGGCGATGGCCACGGCCAAGGGATGCAGGATCAGCTTGGCAGCACTGAGCCACAGCGCCGGGCCCAGCCGCTCGGCCGAGCGTCCGGCAAGGCTTGCGCCGATCGCGAATAGCGCCCCGGGCGTCGCCGCGGCCCCCAGAAGCGACAGGAATTCGTCCAAGGCAGCGGGCATGGGCAGATGCAGCCGCGCCCAAAGCAGCCCTGCCACCATCGAAACGATCATCGGATTGGCGACAATGCCGCGCGCCAGCGGCCCGATGGTCGCCAGCGTGATCCGCCCCTGCCGCGCCCCGGTGACCAACAGCGTGATCAGGGTCGAGAAGACGACAAGGTCAATCGTCAGCACCATCAGTACCGGCCCGATTGCGCTTTCGCCCAGCAGTACCACCAGCATCGGCACGCCCAGGAAGCCGGTATTGCCGATCATGGCGGTATGGGCCTCCATCGCGGCCTCGGCTAAGGGCAGGCCACGCCAGCGCGCGACAGTCATGGCCAGCGCCCAGACCGCCAGTGAGCCGCCCAGATAGGCCATGACAAAGGCGGGATCGAACAGGCGCTGGACATCGACGCTGGCGGCAAAGCGGAACAGCATCGCCGATAGCGCGAAGTAAAAGACGAATTTTGTCAGCCAGCCGGTTGCTTCCTGCGGAAAGAACCTTGTCCATCCCGCCAGCCAGCCGGTTCCGATCAGCAGGAAAAAGGGCAGGGTCTTCAGGAAGATCTCAAGCATCGGAGCCGCGTTCGACAAGATATTCGGTGGCCCCGTCGGGCAGCGCCGTGCTGGACAGCAGATGATGCCCGGATTCGGCGCAGAAATGCGGGACATCGATCACGGCGGCACGATCGGTGGCGATCAGGGTAACCCGCGTCCCGGGAGGCAATCCCACCAGATGCTTGCGCAGGCGCAGGACCGGCAGGGGGCACAACAGGCCGCGCGCGTCGATGGTCAGGGTCATGCCGGGGACTGCACCCTTGCAAGGCACCACGGGATCAGGTCGCTGGGGACGATCTCCTCGGCCATGTCGCCGGCGAAGGCGCGAAAATCGTCCAGTTGCTCGGTTGGGACCGAGAGCAGCACGGGCACGTCCTGCGCCAGTGCATGGGCGATGAAGTCGCGAAAGCCGCCGCCGAAGGATTCCTGCTTGCCGAACTTGTTGACGATGACCAGATCGACGCCTTGGGCCAGCGCTGCCTCGGCCCGGCCAACGGCTTGGGCAAGCGCGTCGGTATCAAGGCGGCAACCCTCGGAGCAGTTGCCCAGATCCTGCGTGATGCCGATTTCGGGTCCGTCATCGCCAAGGATGCGCAATTCCATGTCGCAGACCTGATCAGGGCCGCGGTCGATGTTCTTCTGGATCGCCCCCGCCAGCCGGAGACCTTGCGCGGCAAGGGCGCGGGCGGTTTCGGCCAGCAGCCTGTCGGCCGAACCGGCAGTGTCGGTGATGGTGACGAAGCCAAGCATCGGCGTTCCCTTTCAAGGTGGCCAGAATAGCCCCGGCTGCGGTGGGCGCAACATTGGGTATTTAAGAAATGGTGAAGCCCTCAGGCCATTTCGGCCAGCGGCCCGTACAGGATCAGCGCCGGATGCGTGCTGGGACCTTCCGCCTTGAGAAGGGCCGCAAGCCCGGTGACGGTGGTGCGCAGCAGCCGTTGATGCGGGTGCCCCACGGCCTCGGCCAGCAGGGCCGGGGTATCGGGCGGCAGGCCATTCGCGACCAGTTGTGCGGCCATGTCGGGGAAGGTGCGCTGCCCCATGAAGACCACCGTCGTCGCATGCGGATCGGCCAAAGCGGCCCAGTTCTGGTCGCCCGGCAAGCCGCCGGTGACATCGGCACCGGTGACGAATTGCAGCCGCCTTGCTGTCAGGCGTCGGGTCAGCGGAATCCCCGCCATCGCCGCTGCCGCCATGGCCGAGGGGACGCCGGGGACGATCTCGAACGGGATGCCTGCGGCGCGAAGGGCGGTGATTTCTTCCTCAAGCCGCCCGAAGACACCCGAGTCGCCGGATTTCAGCCGCACCACATGCCGACCGGCGCTGGCATGTTCGACCAGCAGCGCATTCACGTGCTCTTGCTTGGCCGAGGGGCGACCCGCGCGTTTGCCGACGGCGATGCGCAGGGCCTGCGGTCCGGCCTGATCCAACACCGGACCCGAGGCCAGATCGTCAAACAGCACCACATCCGCGTCCTGCAGGCGGCGGATAGCGCGCAGCGTCAAAAGCTCGGGGTCGCCCGGCCCCGAGGAAACGAAACTGACCATGCCGTTCGGATCGCTCATGTTTCCGCGATGCGGCAAAATCGCCGTCAAGGCAAGGGGGTGGTGCGTGGATGGACAGGCGACTTGCCGCATCGCGCTGCATTTGCCATATAGCGCGCATCCGAGACCCTGGGGATCACATCCATGTTCCGAGCCCGTCATCTTCTGGGGATCGAGCCTCTCGCCCCGGCCGAGATCACCACGCTTCTTGACCTAGCCGAAACCTATGTCGATCTGAACCGCCGCACGGTGAAACATTCCGATGCCTTGGCCGGGATGACCCAGATCAACATGTTCTTCGAGAACTCGACCCGCACCCAGTCCAGCTTCGAACTGGCGGGCAAGCGGTTGGGTGCCGATGTGATGAACATGTCGATGCAGAACAGCTCGGTGAAGAAGGGGGAGACCCTGATCGACACCGCGATGACGCTGAACGCCATGCATCCCGACCTGCTGGTGGTGCGGCATCCGCAATCGGGTGCGGTCGATCTGCTGGCCCAGAAGGTGAATTGCGCCGTCCTGAACGCGGGCGACGGGCGGCATGAACACCCGACGCAGGCGCTGCTGGACGGGCTTACCATCCGCCGCGCCAAGGGGCGGCTGCACCGCCTGACGGTGGCGATCTGCGGCGATATCGCCCATAGCCGCGTCGCGCGATCGAACCTGTTCCTGCTGGGCAAGATGGAGAACCGCTTGCGTCTGGTCGGTCCCGCGACGCTGATGCCCGCCGGTGCCCGCGACTGGGGCTGCGAGGTCTATGAGGACATGCGCGAGGGTCTGAAGGGTGCCGATGTCGTGATGATGCTGCGCCTGCAGCGCGAACGCATGGATGGCGGCTTCATTCCGTCGGAACGCGAATATTACCACCGCTGGGGGCTCGACGCCGAAAAGCTGGCTCTGGCCGCGCCGGATGCGATCGTCATGCATCCCGGCCCGATGAATCGCGGCGTCGAGATCGACGGCACCATTGCCGACGACATCAATCGCAGCGTGATTCAGGATCAGGTCGAGATGGGCGTGGCCGTCCGCATGGCCGCCATGGACCTGCTGGCGCGCAATCTTCGTGCCGAACGTGGCGCCAAAGCCTCGGAGTTGATGGCATGATCCTGCACTTCCAGAATGCCCGCCTGATCGATCCCGAGGCGCAGGCGGTCGAGGAATCGACCCTGACCATCCGTGATGGCCGTATTGATGCGGTGGGTGCCGAGGCCCCCGAAGGGGCCGAAGTGATCGATTGCGGCGGCAAGTATCTGGCCCCCGGTCTGGTCGATTGGGGTGTCAAGATCGGCGAGCCGGGTGAGCGTCACAAGGAAAGCTTCCGCAGTGCCGGACTGGCCGCTGCCGCTGGTGGCGTCACGACCGTGATCGCGCGCCCCGACACGATGCCGCCGATCGACACGCCGGAATCGCTGGAATTCGTCACCCGTCGCGCAGCGGATGCGCCGGTGAACATCCGTCATATGGCCTCGCTCACCCGCGCCCGCGAAGGCCGCGAGATGGTCGAGATGTCCTTCCTGCAAGATGCAGGCGCGGTGGCCTTTACCGATGGCGTGCGCGTCGTTTCCGACACCCGGCTGATGTCGCGCTGCATGACCTATGCGCGGGGCCTTGGCGCGTTGATCGTGGGCCATCCGCAAGAGCCAATGCTGTCCAAAGGGGCGGCGGCGACCAGCGGAAAATTCGCCTCGCTTTACGGTTTGCCCTCGGTCTCGCCCATGGCCGAGGTGATGGGTCTTGACCGCGACCTTGCCTTGGTCGCCATGACCGGCACGCGCTATCATGCCGACCAAATCACCGTCGCGGCCAGCCTTCCGGCGCTCAAGCGCGCGCGCGAGGCGGGACTTGACGTGACCGCCGGGGTCTCGATCCATCACCTGACGCTGAACGAATTCGACGTGGGCGATTACCGGACATTCTTCCGCTTCACCCCGCCCCTGCGGGCCGAGGATGACCGGCTGGCCATGGTCGAGGCGGTTGCCGATGGCGTGATCGATGTCATCGCCAGCTTCCACACCCCGCAGGACGAGGAATCGAAGCGCCTGCCCTTTGCCGAGGCAGCCCCCGGCGCTGTCGGCCTGCAGACCCTGCTGCCGGCCGCGATGCGGCTTTACCATTCCGGCGGGCTTAGCCTGCCGCAGCTGTGGCGGGCGTTGTCACTGAACCCGGCGAAACGGCTGGGGCTGGAGGCCGGACGTCTGGGCACCGGTGCGCCCGCGGATCTGGTTCTGTTCGATCCGAATGCGCCCTTCGTGCTGGACCGCTTCACGCTGCTGTCGAAATCCAAGAACACGCCCTTTGACGGGGCGCGGATGCAGGGCCGGGTGCTGGGCACTTGGGTCGCAGGCACGCGCGTCCACGGAGAAGCGGCATGACCGTCCTCCTTTGGGCCGTCATCGGCTACCTGCTGGGCTCAATCCCATTTGGCATCGTCATTACCCGCGCGCTGGGTCTGGGCGATCTGCGCAAGATCGGCTCGGGCAATATTGGTGCCACCAATGTCCTGCGCACCGGCAACAAACCCGCCGCGCTGGCAACCTTGCTGCTCGATTCCGGCAAGGGCGCGATTGCGGTCCTGTTGGCCCGGGCACTGGCCGGACCCGAGGCCGCGCTGGCCGCAGGCGCTGCCGCCTTCCTTGGCCATCTTTTCCCGGTCTGGCTGGGTTTTAAGGGTGGCAAGGGCGTCGCCACCTTCCTCGGCACGCTGCTCGCGCTGGATTGGCGGCTTGGCCTGACCGCCTGCGGCATCTGGCTGCTGACTGCCTTGATCGGGCGTATTTCGTCGCTGTCGGCGCTGGTCGCAGCGGCGCTGACGCCGTTGGTTGCGCTATGGCTGGACGGGCCGTTGATGGCTGCGGTCACGGCGTTCATGACGGTGCTGATCTTCATCCGCCACCACGCCAACATCACCCGTATCCTTGCCGGAACCGAGCCCCGGATCGGCAAGAAGGGCTGATTTCACCGTTCCGGAAATACCCCGGGGTCCGGGGCAGCGCCCCGGCAGCCCCAGTTGAAATCAGCGCGTCGGCACGGGCTCGGGGCCTGCGTAATCATAGAAACCGCGCCCGGTCTTGCGGCCCAGCCAACCGGCCTCGACATATTTGACCAGCAGCGGGCAGGGGCGATACTTGGTATCGGCCAGCCCGTCATGCAGCACGTTCATGATGGCAAGGCAGGTATCCAGCCCGATGAAATCCGCCAGCTCCAGCGGCCCCATCGGATGGTTGGCGCCCAGCTTCATCGATTCGTCGATGGATTTGACCGAGCCGACGCCCTCATACAGCGTATAGACTGCTTCATTGATCATCGGGATCAGGATGCGGTTGACGATGAAGGCGGGGAAATCCTCGGCGCGGGTCGCGGTCTTGCCGATCTTTTCGACGACAGTGATCAGCGCGCTGAAGGTTTCTTCATTGGTGGCGATGCCGCGGATCAGTTCGACCAGTTGCATGACCGGGACCGGGTTCATGAAATGCACACCCATGAAACGCTCGGGCCGGTCGGTGCGGCTGGCCAGCCGGGTGATCGAGATCGACGAGGTGTTCGAGGCAAGGATGGTTTCGGGCTTCAGATGCGGCAGAAGCTCGGCAAAGATCGCGTGCTTGACGGATTCGCGCTCGGTCGCGGCCTCGATCACCAGATCGCATTGCCCCAGTTCGGCCAGCGTCACCGTCGTGCGGACGCGTCCCAGCGTCGCTTCGCGGTCGGCGGCCGAGATCTTGTCCTTGCTGACCTGACGGTCCAGGTTTTTCCCGATCAGGACCATGGCCTTGTCCAGCGCCTCGGCCGAGATGTCGGTCAGGACCACGTCGTAGCCGGCCAGCGCAAAGACATGGGCGATGCCATTGCCCATTTGCCCGGCGCCGATCACGCCCACTGATTGAATCGTCATGGTTCCATCCCCTTCAACTCCGCCGCGACGATAGGGGCAGAACGCGCTTTCGTTCAATGTAAAAACCGCCCGGCGGCCGGGCGGTTTCGGAACGTCATTTCGGGGGCTCTGCCCTCGATCCCTGCGGGATATTTGCGCAGGAAGGAGGCGTCAGAGCTTCTCGGTCAGCTCGGGAAT